>CAUGKA010000140.1 GCA_959599615.1 uncultured Collinsella sp.
ATTGAGATACCGCGCAGTCACCAGCTGATGATCTTTGCAGATGATATTTACGACCGACTGTGCATGGACGGCTACGAGCACGTCTCGATTGCCTCGCTCGCTCCCGACCTGCCCTGCGTCACCTTTAGCGGCCTTTCCAAGTCGCACATGATCGCGGGCTATCGTATTGGCTGGATGGTGCTTTCGGGTAACCAGCGCTGCATGAGCGACTTTATTATGGGCATCAACATGCTCTCGAACATGCGCCTGTGCTCCAACGTGCCGGCCCAGTCGATCGTCCAGACGGCGCTCGGCGGCCATCAGTCTGTTAACAACTATATCCGCCCCGGCGGTCGTGTCTACGAGCAGCGCAATTTTGTGTATGAGGCGCTCAGCAAGATCGATGGTATCTCGGTGGTCAAGCCGCGTGCGGCGTTCTATATCTTCCCCAAGATGGATGTGAAGAAGTTCAACATCACCGACGACGAGCAGTTCGCCCTTGACCTGCTGCACGAGAAGAAGATCCTGATCACGCGCGGCGGCGGCTTTAACTGGGGCGAGCCCGACCACTTCCGCATCGTGTACCTGCCGCGCATGGAAGTGCTCAAAGAGTCGCTCGAAGACTTGGCCGATTTCTTTGATCATTATCGCCAGAGCTAGTGGGATAGAAGCTCCGCACTATGAAAAGCTCCCTGCAGTTGTTTTGCTGCAGGGAGCTTTCTTGAATCGGCGGAACTATATAACGATTCCGCAACAGTGGTCGATTTCGTGTTGGATGATCTCGGCGGTGTAGCCCGAGAAGTTTTTGATGCGGTGGACGAAATTCTCGTCCAAATACTCAACCTTAATGCGGCGATAGCGAGTACAGGGGCGCTCGCCGATCAGCGAGAGACATTCTTCGCTCGTCTGATAGGCATTGACCTGCTCAAGAATTTGAGGGTTGTACATCAGGAGTGTCCTGTTGCCGTCCTTTACGCAGATGATGCGTTTGCGCACGCCGATCATGTTGGCGGCGAGGCCCACGCACTCGTGCTCATGCTCATGGAGCGTATCCAGGAGGTCCTGCCCGGTCACGGCGTCATCGGGGCCCGCGTCTTCGGAAGGCAGGCGCAAAAAGAACTCGGATTTCATGATGGGCTTAATCATGGCGGGCTCCTCATGTCTCATGCTTTCGTGGACTTTTAATAATAGCGCGGAAGGAAAGCTGCGCGTTCGCGTTACAATCTTTCGACGTTGGACCATGTTGCCAGACTCGTCGCGTGCGGCGTCTGGCGTAAGTCTAGGGCTCATCCTCGCCCTGGACTGTTCCTCTGGGGCGATACGACTGTCGTTCCAAGAGGAAGGAAATGCATGGGGAGCAAATCTCAGCAACAAGTTCAAGTAGCGCCATCGGCCACTTCGGCGTTTCTCGCCGTAATGTATATCGCGGCCTTTGTTGCCGCGTTTAACGAGAACATCATTAACGTGGCGTTGCACGACATCATGGCGGCCTTTTCGGTGAGTGCCATCACGGCGCAGTGGCTTGTTTCGGGCTACATGATCGTGACGTCGATCTTTACGGCCATCATGGCCTTTCTTTCCGGTCGCTTCTCGACGCGCAAGCTGCTGTTTTTCGCATGCGAATGCATGGTCGCCGGCGAAGTCCTGTGCCTGGTCGCCCCGTCGTTTGCCGTTTTGCTGCCAAGTCGTATTTTGCAGGCTGCGGGATCGGGTATCTTGTTTCCGCTCATGATGAATGTGGTGCTATCTTGCGCCCCGCGCGAGAAGCTCGGTCTGTATCTGAGCCTGGGCGGTGCCTGCATTACGCTAGGGCCGGCGTTTGGGCCCGTGATTAGTGGTCTTATGTGCACGTTGTTTGGCTGGAGAGCGGTGTCCGTGGTCCCGCTGGTGGGCGGCATCGTGGTCGCTGTGGCGGCAGCAAAGCTCGTTCGGAATGTCGGAGAGTGTTCGAACGCCACGCTCGATATTCCGTCGGTTGTTTTGCTCGCCGCCGGCATTACGGCGTTCGCGTATTCCGTAGGCGAGTTCTCGACCAATGTGATGGCCGGTATCGTGACGCTTTTCGCCGCTGTTGTGGTGCTCGGCCTGTTTGCGGTTCGTCAGCTCAAGCTCGAGCATCCGGTGCTTAACGTGCGTCCCATGGCGAGCGTTCGTTTTTGGCCTGCATGCCTGCTTGTGGTGGTGTCGATGATGACGACGTTCTCGATGAGCGTTTTGTTGCCGCTCTATTTTGAGGGCGCATACGGCATGACCGCACTTGTCGCGGGTTTGCTCATTTTGCCGGCGATCGCCTGCAACGCCGTGACCTCGATTGTGGGCGGACGCGTGATGGATGCCCGTGGTGCGTGGCCGCTGCTGCCGGTCGGCTTTGCCCTGATCGCTGTGGGGCAGACGGCAATCTCGATGACCGCGGCAAGCATGAACATCGGCATTGTCGTGCTGCTGACCGTTGTGGTGTATGCCGGCGTCGGTTTAGTACTGAGCCCCTCGCAGACCGCCGGTTTGGAGACGCTTCCCGCCGCTGAGCATACTCACGGAACGGCATTGCTTAACATGTGGAACATGATTGCCGCGTCGTTTGGTCCGTCGCTGTTTATCGGCCTGCTTTCGAGTTCTGCGGTGGCTGCTGGCGCCGCAGGCGTTGCGTCGGACGTTGCCCAGGCGATAGGATTTGCAGCCGCCGTGCGCGTGGCGGCCGTGATTGCCGTTGTCGGGTTCGCGGTGTCGCTGGTGTACGCTCGCCGCGAGTCGCACATGTCGCATTAATGTGTGCACATAGATTCTGCAGCTAGATTGGATGGCGACACCATAAACTAATGGACGTTTTGCCGAGAGGCATGAATGTATAAAGCGCAAAGAGTGCGCGACGGGCCCCGCGAATGGGGCGATGATGCCCGAGAGGGCCAAGAAGGAGTCTCATGTCTGAGAACGAAGAGATCATGAACGAGACCGAGAACGAGACCATGGCTGCCGAGGTCGAGGCAGTCGAGACCGTGGAGACCGAAGCTGCTGAGGTTGAGGCTGCTGACGAGGTTTCCGCCGAGGAGGCCGAGGTTGTCGAGGCCGCCGCTGATTACGATGACGAAGAGCTGATGGACAAGATGCAGAAGGCCGCCCGCCTGCTGCGCAGCCGTCGCTTTGCTATTTCCAAGGAGGAGGAGGCCAAGGCCGAGCGCATGGCGAACATCGAGCGCGCCATCAAGCTTCTTGACCTCAAGCCCAAGATGGAGCAGAAGGAAATGTCCGACCTGCTGGGCATGCGCCTCCGTGAGCTCGATGGTCTGATGGCCGAGGCCGAGGCTGCCGATCTGGTCGGCCGCATCGACGACGCCGAGGGCGATATGCGCAAGATCGTCGTCTTCGCTGCCGAGGATGCCGCTGAGGGCCTGGTCGAGCTTGCCAACAAGAAGGAGAAGCTCCTGCCCGAGCTTTCTTACGAGGAGGCCACCGAGCTGATGGCCGCTCTCGATAAGGTTATTGCTCCGCTCGTCGCCATGGGCCTGGACGAGGACCGCGGTCCTCGCGGCGGCCGTGACAATCGCGGCGGCCGTGGCGGCGACCGTGGCGGCCGCGGCGGCTTTGGCGATCGCGGTGGCCGTGGCGGCTTTGGTGACCGTGGCGGCGACCGTGGTGGTCGCGGCGGCTTTGGTGGCAACCGTGGTGGCTATGGCGATCGCGGTGGCAACCGTGGCGGCTTCGGCGGCAACCGTGGTAACGACCGCGGCGGCCGCGGTGGCGATCGTGGCGGCCGCAACGGTGGCGGCTTCCGCGGCAACCGCTTCTAGTTGAGTTACGGCGTTTTACCAAACGCCGTAACTGCTCGACGCTGCAAACCCGCCAGAGCGGCAATCTGCCTTTCAACTTCGGCGGCATGACCAGAAGGTCAATGCCGCCTCGTTTCAAGGCACCTTGCTCGCTCTGGCGGGTTTTCGCTGTCGTTGCCAAAACATCGGCGTTGCCTTGGTCCGGACTAGTCGTTGGGTAGTCATTGGGTGTTCCTATAGTTTTGTCAACCGTCGGGGCTACTCCCGGTAGGGCACCCGGTCGCGCATCACGGCGTATATCGCCCTGAGCCGCTTCCTCGCGACGGCCTTGAGCGCCCGCCCGTGCCCCATGCCCCGCGCCCTGCAGGCCCGGTAGTACTCGCCGTAGCGCCCCGAGGACCTCACCAGGCTGTTGCACGAGAAGATCAGCAGGGACTTGAGCCTCGCGTCGCCGCGCCTGGACGCCCTGACCGACCTCACCGACGTTCCGGAGCTCCTCACCCTCGGGGCTATGCCGCAGTACGAGGCCAGGTGGTCGTGGTCCGGGAACCTCCCGATGTCGACCGACACCGCGAGCTGCGCCGCGGTCTTCGGGCCGATGCCGGGCACGGTGAGCAGGCACGCGTAGGTCTCGTCGCCCTCGAGCAGCGCCGCCGTCTCGGCCTCGAGGGCCTCGCCGCGGCCCGGGACCCCCGACAGGGAGTCCCGGCACGCCCAGGGCGGTCCGCGCGATCACCGCGGCGTCGCGCTCGTCGGTCTTGGCCTCGCCGGCGAACAGGCCGGCGGCGCGGCTGGCGGCGAGCCCGGGCAGGTGGGCGACCCCGAGCCCCGCGGCGCGGGCCCGCCTCACGGCGAGGGACCCTATGTTGCGGAACTGGTCGACGACGACGAGCGTGCCGGCGGGCGCGGAGGCGAACAGCGCGTCGAGCTCGGCCTCCCTGTTGCGGACGGGGGCGCTGGCCAGCACCTCCCCGTCGCGGTCGACCAGGCAGGCCCAGTGCGATGACTTGCCGACGTCCAGGCCGAGCACGGCCGCGGGCCTGGTGGATGGCGCTTTCACGGTGGTATCCTTCCGGTAGTCGTTCGACCGGATGGCCTCCCCCTCGGCACTCACATTACCAGCCGCGGCGCCTGCCCGGCACTTTCCTATCAGCCGTCGGGGGCGGCGCGTCCCGCGCCGGCAGCACCCAACGGGCCCTCTCGGGGGCAGGGACGTTCGGCCGTGCGCGGGCGCCCGGTCGGCGGCCCGTTCTGGGCGCGCCTCAATCGTAGCCCGAGACGG
>CAUGKA010000141.1 GCA_959599615.1 uncultured Collinsella sp.
TACGCCGACATCGACCTCTATCGCTACTTTATCGGTCGCGAGGGCCAGAGTGTCAACGAGGCCACGATGGTCAAGCGCCTGGACCAGCAGTTCCGTGTTACGCGTATCATGATGGAGTCGTACCACCTGTACAGCGATGTCGAGTCGTCGCGTCTGCGTTCGTACATGATGGGCTATTTCACCATGATGATGGCGATCTGCTCGGTGCTCACCAAGCTTTCCGAGGAAGATTGCGCCGACGAGCGCCTAAAGACGCTGTGGAATGATTTGAAGGCCTATGACGAGCGCATGTATCGTCGTGCTCGCTACGGCGTGGTCGGCTTCTTCACCAACCTGCGCGGGCGGGCCGGAGACAAAACCACACTTGGCCTATACCGTCTTGCCTCAAAGATTTTCAAATTCAACTAACTGCCGAGTAATCGCTGCTGTTAGGTTGACTGGGCCCCTTGGCCTTTAGTTTGCTACTGCGAACAGTCCTGCACTCTGTTCCGCCGTTCTAACGAACGGCGGTTGACTTGACGCTGCGCGGCCCTCAGATGGGCAATCTGCCTTTCAATCGTCGTGCGCGGGCAATAAGCCCAGCGCACTCCTCTTTCAAGGCACCTTGCTCCATCTGAGGGCCGCTCGCTTTCGTGATTTCAACCTGTGATGTTTTGTTTCCGGCTCGTGCGGAACTTGTATCAAACTAAAGGCCAAGGGGCCTCTGCTATAAGAATCGATTGTCAGGTTATTTGAATTTGAAGATCTTAGACGCGCGGTATACAGGGGCCTGGGCTGAAAAGATTTTGGTTGGTAGGTTGCCCGGTGGGTCTTGGTCATGTTTGTCGCGAGTTCCGCACGAGCCGAAGAGCACTTAATGTGCTCTTCGTGCGAGCCAGGACTGTAGAGCAGCAAACATAACCAAGACCCACCGGGCAACCGGACGAGCTAGTTTACTTCGCGGCGCCGGGGATGCCGTGGGAGGTTTTGGCGGTTTTGGCTCCGTTTACGATGGCGGTTTGCAAAGCCCTTACGGCGAGCATGCCCAGCAGGTCTAGGGGAACGGCGGCGCTTGCCTGGGCGCCCAGTTTGCCGCTGGCGAGGGTGTAGATGGTGTCGCCATCGTTGGTGGTGTGCGTGGGACGGATGGCGTGTGCGTAGGCGTCTGCGGCCATCTGAGAGACCTTGGTGGCTTGTGCCTTAGTGAGTTCCACGTTGGTGACGATGCAGCTGATGGTGGTGTTGGTGCGGTCGAGCGGCATCTGCATGGATCCGGCGGCGGCAAAGGCTGCGAGTTCCATGTCGACGATCTGGTCGCTATCGGCTGCGGCGCGCATACCGGCGACCCACTCGCCGGTGAGGGGGTCGACAACGTTGCCGCAGGCGTTGACCGAGACCACGGCGCCCACCTTGATGGGGCCGAGCGCCACGGCGGCAGCGCCAAGGCCGGCCTTCATGCAGGTGGCGGGGCCCATAAGCTTACCCACGGTAGCGCCCGTGCCGGCGCCTACGTTGCCCTGTTCGAGCTTGGTGGGGGTGTGGTCGAGCGCCTCGCGCACGGCGGCGATGCCGGCCTCAATGTCGGGGCGAACGGTGGGGTCGCCAAAGGCAAGGTCGAAGATACAGCTGGAGCACACGATGGGCACCTGCGTGGGGCCGACGGGCAGACCAATGCCGCGGCTCTCGAGTTCGCGGGCCACGCCGCTTGCAGCCTCGAGGCCAAAGGCCGATCCGCCCGAAAGGCAGACGGCGTGGACCTTATCGACGGTGTTTTCGGGACGCAGCAGGTCGGTCTCACGCGATGCTGGAGCACCGCCGCGAACGTCAACGCCGCCGGTGGCGCCCTCGGGTGCCACGATTACGGTGCAACCGGTGCCGGCCTCCTCGTCCGTATAGTTGCCATAGCAAAAGCCATCGACATCGCAGACGTCAATGGCCTCGAGCAGTGTATCCATGTTTAACTCCTATCGGTTTTCCGCCGCGCCTTGTGCCCGGTCGGGATCCGTACGGTACGCCAAAATTGTAGGCGCCGGGGGATACCCAGCGCCAGATGCAATTACGAGAGTTTTTGAATCGCGCGCGCGACGCGGGCGATGGGTAGGCCCACCACGTTATAGAAGTCGCCCGAAATATCGTGCACGAGCATGCGTCCTCCTGTGCCCTGAATGCCGTAGGCGCCGGCCTTGTCCATGGGCTCACCCGAGGCGACGTAGTGCTCGATCTGCTCGTCGGTGAGCTCGTAGAACGTCACGTCGGTCACATCGACAAAGGACAGGCTCTCGGCGGCATGCGGGGCGGCCGTATCGCCTGCCTTAACGATGCAGACGCCGGTCGCCACCTGGTGCGTGCGGCCCGAAAGCTCACAGAGCATGGTGCGCGCCTCGTCCTCGGTTGCCGGCTTGCCCAGAATCTTGCCGTCAAAGGTGACGATGGTGTCGGCCGCGACCGTCAGCTCATTGGGCTCGGCATGCTCGGCGGCAACGGCGGCGGCTTTTGCGCGTGCTAAGCGTTCAACGAGCGTAAGCGGGGCCTCGCCATCAAAAGGCGTTTCGTCGATATCGGCAGGAATGATGCGAATGTCATAGCCCGCCTCGCGCATCAACTCGATGCGGCGCGGTGATTGCGAAGCCAAAATCATAGCTGAATGCCCTCGGCGACCTTCTCGACGGCCTTGTCGCCGGCGAGTGTGCGCAGCAGCTCAAGCGCAAAGGGGAGCGACTGGGCCATGCCGCTGGCGGTGATGATGTTGCCGTCTTGCGTAACCTTCTCGCTGGTATAGGCGCCTTCGGGGAAGCTTTTCTCAAAGCCAGGGAAGCACGTGGCCTGGCGCCCCTCGAGTAGGTCGAGCTCGCCCAGGATAAACGGGGCGGCGCAGATGGCGGCAACGTGCTTGGTCGCGGCGAACTCGCAGACCACGTCGCAGACGCGCTGATCGGCGCGCAGGTTGGTGGCACCGGGCAAGCCGCCGGGCAGCACGACGCAGTCGTACTCGTCAAAGTTGATCTCATCAAAGAGCGCATCGCAGATCACGGGGATCTGCAGCGAGCTTACGACCTCACGCGTGGGCATGATCGAGACGAGCGTGGCACGCACGCCGCCGCGACGCATGACATCGACCATGGTCAAGCATTCAATAGTTTCAAAGCCATCGGCGGCGAGAACGGCAACGCTGGGCATGAGGGTTCCTTTCATAGGCGGCATACAATTAGCCGTCTTATACCCCGAAGACCTCCGCTTGCCACGCTCGATTTCCCAATGATTTTTCTGAGCAATGATTAAGTGGCTAGTTGTGCCTAAGGTGGACGACGGTCTCGCAGTGGAAGGTTTGTGGGAACAGATCGACTGGCGTGATCTTTACGGGGGAGAAGGTGCCTTCTTCGACAAAGCGTTTGAGATCGCGCGCCAGGGTGGCCGGGTCGCAGCTCACGTAGGCTACATCGCGAGCACTCGTGCTGGCGATAAGGTCGATCGCCTCGGGGGCGAGGCCTGCGCGCGGCGGGTCGACCACCAAGACGTCGGCATCCTGGTCGGGGAACTCGCGCACCGCGTCTCCGCCAATGACGTCGACGTTATCAAGCTTGTTGATCTCCAGGTTACGGCGCAGGTCGCGCACGGCCGGGCCGTAGGCCTCGACGGCGGCGACGAAGTCGCAGCGGCGGGCGAGCGGCAGGGTAAAGGTTCCGGCGCCGCAGTACAGGTCCACGGCAAGCTCGTGCTCTTGCGGGTCGAGCGCCGCCATAACGAGCTCAATCAAAATTTCGGCACCCTTGGTGTTGACCTGGAAAAACGACGGGGCAGACAAGCGCATCTGGCCATCGGCGATGTTCTCGGTCCAGGAGCCCTCGCCGGCGAGCATCTCAACCTTGGAGACGCGACGGGCCTTCTTTTCGCCCTTGCTCATCACACGCACGATGCTCGTGGGATGAGCGGCGTCCGCCAGCACGCGGGAGACTTGCGAGCGCGGAAAAGAGCCTGTGGGCGTCCAGAGTGCAACCTCGAGCGCCTTGGTGCGGCGCGATGCGCGAATGCCCACGCGTTCGAGCCCCAAGTCATGGCTGCCGCTTAGATAGTTGAGTGCGCCGACGACCGATTTGAGCGCCTTCGGGAAGCGCTTATCGAACAGCGGGCATGCATCGACGGTCACGATTTTGCTGGGGTCGACACCGTGCATGCCAAGGCGTACGCGACCGTTGACGACGGTCGGTTCGAGCTCGATTTTATTGCGGTAGCCCCAGTCGTCCTTGGTGTGGCAGATGGGCTGCACCAACTCATCGACCTGCTCAGGAGCGAACTTGCCGATGCGCTCGAGCGTGGAGCGCAGGTTTTGCTCCTTGGCGGCGAGCTGTGCCGTGCGTGAGAGATTGCCCCACGAACAACCGCCGCAGATGCCAACGAAGGGGCAGGGGGGCTGAATGCGATCGGGGCTCGGCTCCAGAATCTCGGTCGTGCGGGCGCGCATGAACGACTTGCCGTCCTGTACGACCTCGGCCTCGACGGTGTCGCCTGCCACGGCGCCCTGCACAAAGACGGCCTTGCCGTTGTCGGCGTGCGCCAGCCCGTCGGCGCCGTAGGTCATCGATTCTATAGTGAGCTTCATATCCCTGCCTGTCATTCGTGTTGTTGCTCGCACCATGGTAGCAGGGAAAAGCGCCCCGCATCCGAGGCTTTCCTCAAATGCGGGGCGCTTCTACAAACTGCTTCTACAAACGACTATTTCGTCTTGCCGGTAATGAGCGTCTTAAGACCCAGGCCGATCAGGCCCAGGCCCATGCGCACACGACCGGGGCGATGGCGCTCGATGGCCTTGGTCTTGCCGGCGGGCTTATCGCGACGGGCGCTCGTCTCGGGTGCGGGCTTAGCTGCCTGCGGCTCGGGCTGAGGTGCAGGTGCGGGCTCGGGCTCAATGACGGTCGCCTGGACCTTCTGAACCTCGGGTGTGGCCGGCTGCGGCTTAGGAGCAGGGGCGGGCTTTGCCTCAATGACGGGCTCGGGCGCGGCCTCGGC
>CAUGKA010000142.1 GCA_959599615.1 uncultured Collinsella sp.
GCGATTCTGCGCTCGCTCTCCAAGCTCGCCCGGCTTCTCCCGCCCGATACCGTTTGCCTAACCGGCCATGGCGAGTCGACCACCATGGCACGCGAGCTCATGCAGAACCCTTTCATGCGGATGTAGCTTAATAGTCGGCTTTTGAAGCACGAGAAGCGTCCAAACGTCAAGCTATTTTTCCCCAACGGGTCGATTTCGTAGGGCAAACGGTCAAAAAAAGTCTGTTTGGACGATATTCGTGAACAAACGAACGTTTATGCTCGGGTGCGCCGTGGTAAAATCTCAGGCGTTATCGGAGCAACCTTATAGGAGGTTTCTTTTATGCTCGTCAACGCAGCAGACATGCTCAAGAAGGCCGAGGCCGGCAAGTACGGTCTTGGTGCCTTCAACACCAACAACCTCGAGTGGACCCTGGCTATTCTCCAGGCCGCCGAGGAGGCCAAGTCTCCGCTGATCCTTCAGTGCACCGCTGGTGCCGCTAAGTGGATGGGCGGTTTCAAGGTCTGCGCCGACATGGTCAAGGCTGCCGTCGAGGCCACGGGCGTTACCGTTCCCGTCGCCCTTCACCTCGATCACGGTTCTTACGAGGACTGCTTTAAGTGCATCGAGGCCGGCTTCACGTCCATCATGTATGACGGCTCTCACGAGGAGACCTTCCAGCTTAACCTCGACCGCACCAAGGAGCTCGTTGAGCTTGCCCACTCCAAGGGCATGTCCATCGAGGCCGAGGTCGGCGGCATCGGCGGCACCGAGGACGGCGTGACCTCCAGCGGCGAGCTCGCTGATCCTGCTGAGTGCAAGCAGGTCGCTGACCTGGGCGTCGACTTCCTCGCCTGCGGCATCGGCAACATCCACGGCGTGTACCCCGCCGACTGGGCTGGCCTTTCCTTCGAGCGCCTGGGCGAGATCAAGGCCCAGACCGGCGACTTGCCCCTCGTCCTGCACGGTGGCACCGGCATCCCCGAGGATCAGATCAAGAAGGCCATTTCCCTGGGCATCTCCAAGATCAACGTCAACACCGACCTGCAGCTCGTCTTCGCCAAGGGCGTCCGCGAGTACATCGAGGCTGGCAAGGATCAGCAGGGCAAGGGCTTCGACCCCCGCAAGCTCCTCAAGCCTGGTCGCGACAACATCGTTGCTCGCACCAAGGAGCTCATGGAGGAGTTTGGCTCCGTCAACAAGGCGTAAGCGTCGCTAAACTTCCCGCCGGAAGCCCCGTCCCCCTACACTGTTTCCTTTGCGCTCACCTGGCTTCGCCAGAAGTCGCGCCAAGGAAACAGTTCCGGGGGACGGGGCTTCCTTCGTTTAACGCCGCAGGGTTACGAGTCTGAATTCATTTTTAGAGGTACCGTTTATCGGTGTTGAGAGCTCCTTTATTGGGGCTTTCTTTTTTATCTCGCTACAATGGACTTCAAGCGTTCTAGTGACTTGGAGTTTTGGTATGGCTGTTATTAATGTACTGCCTTCGGATGGGAAGGTTATTGACGAGGGTCCTGTTGGTTGCTCTGCTGATGTTCGCTGTGATGATTTTCGCCATCTCGATATTGGGCTACCCCCTGAGATTCTTCGTCTTAAGGATGCCGGGTATTTGATGCAGGCTGTTGCTGCCTGCGATCGCCTTTTGGAGCAGAACCCCGAGCCTTCGCTGGCCGCCTGTGTTCGTGCCGAGCGGTATCGCATGCTCGAGACGCCGCTTCATTTTTCGGTGTCGCGCGATCAGGCTATTGCGATGATTCGCGAGGAGTGGCCAGAGTTTACCGAAGAGCAGTTTGATGACCTGATTAATCGTAAGCGTATTGACTGGCGCTTTATCGATGGCGAACTGTTCGTTCTCGACAACTTCCTCGATTCGCTTCGCGTATATCCCAAAGAGGTTCCCGGCATGCGGCCCGATTCTACGGACGGAATAGCACTGCGCAACGAGATGCTCAAGGAGATGGAGTCACAAAACGGATTGGCTCGCGTCATTACGCTTAAAGCGTCCGTGTCTGTCCCCGGCGCTCTGGAAGGGGAGACCGTTCGCGCGTGGCTACCCGTTGCCGCCGCCTGTCGTCAACAGTCTCATATCGAGGTTCTCGATATGACGCCGGAGGGTGCTGTTGCCCCCGCGAATGCTTCGGCGCGTACCGCCTCGTGGTCTTCTTCGAGTGAGCGCTCATTCTCGGTGACCTATCGCTATCAAATTGATGCCGCTTATCGTGATGTCTATGGGGGTGCGCTTCCGGTGCATCCTTGCATGGACGCGCCACTGCCCGTGGACACCTCCGAGGACCGTCCGCACATTGCATTCACGCCGTATCTACAGCAGCTGACAGCCCGTGTCATTGACGGGCTCGAGGATCCGCTCGATCGCGCCCGTGCTATCTATGATTACCTGACGCAGCATATCGACTATCGCTATCAGCCGCCGTACTTGCTTTTGGGATCTATTGCCGATGACTGCGCGCATTCGCTCCGCGGCGATTGCGGCGTTATGGCGCTCACGTTTATCACCATGTGCCGTATCGCGGGCGTGCCTGCCCGTTGGCAGAGCGGCCTGTATGTTGCGCCCGATTCGGTGGGGTCGCACGACTGGGCAGAGTTCTATACGCCGCAGACCGGTTGGCTCAACGCCGACGTGTCATTTGGATCTTCTGCTCGCAGGATGGGGGAGGAGTGGCGCCGCCGTCACTACTTTGGCAATCTCGACCCGTGGCGTATGGTGGCCAACAATCGATTCCAGGCAGAGTTTGAGCCCTCTTTCGACGGCATGCGCGAGGACCCTTACGATAACCAGATGGGTGAGGCTTCGGTCGACGGTCGCGGATGCCGTCGGCGCGAGATGCTCCGCACGGTCGAACTCATCGAAATGCTCGAAGTTCCATTTTCGGACTAATCAACAGAAAGCTGTGATAAACTAACTCACGCATTGCGTGCCCGAGTGGCGGAATTGGCAGACGCAGTGGACTCAAAATCCACCGTTGGCAACAACGTGCGAGTTCGAGTCTCGCCTCGGGCACCATACATGCAAGTGAGCGTTCAAGGGGGTTGCGGCCCCCTTTTTCGTGCCGAACTCGCGTGAGCGCGCGAAGCGTTAAGCAAACAGGCCTGTGGCCTGTTTGTAGCGGAGCGTGGCGAGGGCGCCACGCGCCCGAAGCCCGGGGCTTCGCGAAGCGAAGGCCCTTCGAGTCTCGCCTCGGGCACCATTCATGCAAGCGAGCGTTCAAGGGGGTCAAGGCCCCCTTTTTTCGTGTACGTAATGTGATAACGCGCGGTACGTGTTATTATTCGCAAGGCGTTGTTCCCGCAATGCCCTAAAGAGGAACCCGAGGGCTCCCACCTTTTGGCGCCAATGAGCAGCTGACTGGTCATACAACTTAGATTCCCTTCCTCATATTGAGGATGTCTATGTGTACGACCTGGTTGCAAAGAAGCGCCGGGTTATTTTTTTATGAATGGAGGTAGGGAAAATAGCTAAGTCTGATGACACCCGCATCAACGACGAGATCACTGCATCTTCGTGCCGTTTGATTGGCGTCGATGGCTCTCAGCTCGGCCTGTTCGCCATCCGCGATGCCCAGCGCGTCGCCGACGATCAGGGTCTCGACCTGGTCGAGATCGCTCCCAACGCGGAGCCGCCGGTCTGCAAGGTCATGGACTACGGTAAGTTCAAGTACCAGCAGGCCATGAAGGCCAAGGCCGCTCGTAAGAACCAGTCCAAGGTCGAGGTCAAGGAAATGAAGTTCCGACCCAAGATCGACGTTGGCGACTACGAGACCAAGAAGGGTCACGTTCTGCGTTTCCTCAAGAAGGGCGCACGCGTTAAGATCACCATCATGTTCCGCGGCCGTGAGATGGCTCACCCGGAGCAGGGCCTTAACGTTCTCGAGCGTCTCGCCGAGGATCTCAAGCCTTACGCTACGGTCGAGTCCAAGCCTAAGATGGAAGGCCGTAACATGCTTATGCTGCTCGCCCCGATTAAGGGCGCCTTCGATGAGGATAAAGCGGCAAGCGATAGCAAGTAACTAGTGTTCTGTAACCGATTAAGGAGTATTTCATGCCTAAGATGAAGTCCCACAGCGGCACCAAGAAGCGTTTCCGCAAGACTGGTACCGGCAAGCTTATGCGCGCCAAGGCTTTCAAGAGCCACATCCTGAGCAAGAAGTCCACCAAGCGTAAGCGTGGCTTCCGTCAGGAGACCGAGATCGCCGCTGCCGACCGCAAGGTCATCAAGTCGCGTCTCGCCTAAGTTCGCGTTCCCGTTTTTCGTTTTACCGTCTAGGAGTTGATAGAACATGGCACGTATTAAGCGCGCTGTTGCCGCCAAGAAGAAGCGCCGTACCGTTATGCACCGTGCGAAGGGTTACTACGGTGCCGCTTCGCGTACTTACAAGCATGCTAAAGAGCAGGTCCAGCACTCCCTGCAGTATCAGTATCGTGATCGCCGCAACAAGAAGCGCGAGATCCGTTCTCTCTGGATCACCCGTATCAACGCTGCTGCTCGCCTGAACGACATCTCTTACTCTCAGTTCATGCATGGCCTGAAGGTTGCCGGCATCGAGCTCGACCGCAAGGTCCTGGCTCAGATGGCTTACGAGGACATCGAGTCCTTCAACGAGCTGGCTACCATCGCCAAGAAGGCTCTCGAGGCCTAATAGATTCTCTTGAATCGCTAGGGGAGTGTCGCGTTGTGCGCGGCGCTCCCTCTTTTTATCTGAAGCGCGGTTTACATTGCTAAAAGCGCGGGTAGATAAACACTTATAGGTGACCGATCTCTATATATTCCTGAACCAAAGGGTCATCATCTGATACGTGCGGAAGATCCGCACCAGTCTTTCTATTACCTATAGAAAGCAATATGTTGTGTAGGACTTGTGAAGAGTGGAATTGACGTCCCACAGGGCTTCGCGGTCTGGCAATATATCTCCTTGCCGCGCGGCCCGGTCGGACCGGATCAGCCGCA
>CAUGKA010000143.1 GCA_959599615.1 uncultured Collinsella sp.
CTAAGAGTGGCTGCGGATAGCTCCCGCCTCGGCGCGATGCTGACCTCTGATGCATGCAGGGACACAATCGGCAGAGTCAGGGCCGATCTCGCCGCTATTCGAGCGCTAAGGGATCGATGTCTTAATGGCTTCGAACAGATTCAGCTCGGTCGGCGCCCATACGACTACGAGTTCGCCCAAGAGATTTCCTGCCTCAAGGTATTCGCGTCTGAGACCGCCCTGAAAGTAGCTCAAGCCCTGCAGGTTCTCGCTGGGGCTCACAACGGATACGTGCGGCCGGCCGCCGTCCCGATCGAGCGCACCGTACGCGATCTGCTGGCCGCTCCGCTTATGTACCCCAACAGGCTACTGACGAGCGCCATCGCATCGCTGGAGGCCGCACGAATCAGGGAAATTCAAGGCCCAATCATCTAGCTGGGGGCGAGAGGAAAAATGCGGCAACTGGCTTCGATTCGGTTCATCGCAGATGGGACCACCTACGACCACCACGGACTCAATTGCTGGCGTGTCAGCAAAGGGTTGGCTGTTGAGCATCTGCTTCCCTACGGCTACGAGGCTTATAATTTCGCGCTGGCAACGATCGATCATTACATTACAGGGAGCCCTTCTTCGCGCTCGGTCGAATCGATGTTCTTTGGTGCGGGAGAAACGCAATGCATTGCCGAAGCACTCGGCATCTCCTTGGAAGTAGCGGCCGTCCCTGCGGCACTGGGTGCCACGCTCAAGTCCCTGCTCGAGGCGGGGCAGCCCGTGTTAGTGCCATGCGTCAAAGGCCCGGAACTGAAATTCGCCGCGAACACGGCTGGAACTCATTTGATATTGGTCCGCGCTCTCGACGAGGAGACGGGCGTCATTGGAACCGTTGACAACTCACAGCTCATCGGCCTCATAAAAGCTGCGCACGCACAGCGTCTCTTTGATTTGCTAGGCGCGGAGTTCGACTCCGGCAAGAGGACTCTGTACGACGTCCTTGGTGACGTCTATGCCGAGCACTTCGACACCCTCGGGCGCCTATCTCTGTTCCATGAGCAATTGTTTAGCGAAGCGACGCACGGGGCGCCCTATGTTCTCACCGCCAGAGTTCGACGCGACTTCCGAGCCCTGCCATCGGTTGAAACGGTCGTGGCAAACGCCATTGGGCGAATCGAATCGGTTAGTACTGCGGTCGAACGTAAGGCCGTTCTCGTCGGCGAGGCTTTTCGTGCCGCCCAAGGCAACGAAGATCGCCTGACCAAAACGCTGCGCTTCCTCGCCAACCAGCGGAGCTGGGCAAGATGGTTGGGGACCATTCTCATGCGAAGTGGATTTTGCCAGCCCGCCGATGTAAACTCGCTGCATCACCTCGCTGACCAGGCGGCACAAGGTTGGCGTGACTATTTCCTGCGGGCGGCCATCGGTCGCCGAGCCGCGGAGTCGGTAAGGGTCGTGGAAGAAAGCGAACAGAGGCTGATCGAATTCATCCGGGGCCGCTGCGCTCCAATGTTGTCAATAAACAATCCCGATAGCGAGAAATTCGCAGTCTAATTCTAGCGAGGCACAAATGAAGGTTACGTTTTCCGGCCGTCTGACCCAAAACCCGACAGTGATTGAGGTTCCTGGCGACAAGTCCATCTCTCACCGCGCGGTGATGCTCGGCTCTCTGGCTAAAGGGGTTACCACGGTTCGGAAGTGCTTGCTGGCAGCAGACGTGGTCAGCACCATCGGAATGATGCGAGCCATGGGAGTAAGCATTGAGATTGCGAACGGGCAGGTAACCATCACTGGGGCCGGCGAGAGTGGGCTCACGCGGCCAAATGCGGAACTGGACGCGGGCAACGCGGGTACTGCGATGAGGCTTATGGCCGGAATCTTGGCCGGGCAGCCCTTCGAAAGCGTGCTGGTTGGAGACCATTCTTTGTCGAAACGGCCGATGGGGCGTGTGGCGACCCCCCTTGGCCAAATGGGGGCGCAAATTCAGCTGTCAGCTTCCGGGACCGCTCCGATGAGGATCACCGGCACGCCAAAGCTTCGGGGCATCACTTACGATTTGCCCGTGGCCAGCGCCCAGGTGAAGTCGGCGGTACTGTTGGCCGGCCTCTATGCGGATGGAGCCACCACCGTGATAGAAAGGAAACCCACCCGCAACTACACGGAAACCATGGTGGCCGCCTTCGGAGGCAACGTCTCCGTCAACGGGCAAGAAATCCAAGTGGAGCGAAGCAGCCTGAAGGGCCGGGACGTTGTTGTTCCCGGCGACATATCGTCCGCAGCCTTTTTTATGGTGGCGGCTGCTATCAATCCTGGCGCCTCAATTACCATCAGGAACGTGGGAATAAATCCGACACGCACCGGCATTGTGGACGCACTGCGGCTCATGGGCGCGCGGGTAGAGCTTTCGGACCGCCGCAGCTCTGGTGGAGAGGAAGTCGCTGATATAACGGTCACCGGTGCCGAGCTGTCCGGAATCGAGCTCGACGCGGACATCGCGCCCCGGATGATCGACGAGTTCCCCGTGTTCTTTATTGCCGCGGCGTTTGCCAACGGGACCACTGTAGTGCGCGGAGCGGAGGAGCTCAGAGTTAAGGAAAGTGACCGTATTGAGACCATGCTCGTCGGGTTGCGCCAGCTTGGCGTAGTCGTCGAATCCAAGCCCGACGGCGCCGTGATATCGGGCGTGGGCAGTCGAATGCTCAAGGGCGGTGTCTCAATTGAGACGGCGTACGACCACCGAATCGGGATGGCTTTCGCCATCGCCAGCTCCCGCTGCGAAGACGGGATAACAGTCGTGGATGCGGAGGCGATCGGGACGTCGTTTCCGGGCTTTGGAGATCTGTGCGCCGGCTGCGGTCTGGCGAGCTCGCAATAAGCAATCTCATCACGAGGGGCGTTATGCGCACAGTTTGGATCACGGGCCTGAGCGGAGCGGGCAAGACAACGCTGTCGGCAGCTATTGCTCGCCAGCTTCGAGTGCGCGGTTGTCCAGTATGCCTCTTGGACGGTGACGTTGTACGGCAGGGCCTGAGTCGAGACTTGGGCTTTGCGCCTGCTGACCGAACTGAGAATGTGCGCCGGGTCGCGGAGGTTGCAAGGCTGGCCAACAACTGTGACATATTCGCAGCCGTCGCGCTCGTTTCCCCCTTTGAGGAGGACCGTAGAGCCGCACGGGACATCATCGGGCCCGACCGATACGTCGAGGTATTCCTTGATGTCCCCCTGTCAGTTTGTGAGGCTCGGGATGTCAAGGGGCACTACCGAAGAGCACGCGCTGGGACTCTACGCGCCTTTACCGGCGTGTCTCAGATTTACGAGGCCCCGAAAGCCCCGCAGATTTGTATCAGCGACCCCGGGTTCGATATTGAGGCCACAGCAGCCGACATCATACGACGCGTCACGGGCACGTGACGTCGCAGAAGACGACCGCCTGGAGGACTAGGGTCATTGTCTGCCGGCGGCGCGCAGGCACCTCTTTTAGATTCCTATCTCTGAGGGTCCAAAGCGCCCCTCACACTGCTTCCGTGCGGAAAGAGGGCCGCGTCCTGAGAGATCTCCGCACGACCGACACGGTCTCGCAGCACCTCTCGAGCTTGTGCGCGTGATCGGACAAAGAACGAATTGCGGTGCAGTCTGCCTGGATGCGAACGCGCCGATCGGCTCTCCAGATCACACAAACCTCAGGCGGTAACCGCCGACACTTGATTCTATTGTCGATGCGCCGCGCAAGCGGGCGAAGCTACTCGCGTGTGCGCAACCGGACTGCGTGCCACTCTGCACAAAATAACATTCTGGCGCTTCGTGTGTTGAATCACGAGCAAAACTGAGCCAGGCGTCACGTCCAAAACTGAGCCACTAAGTTGACGAAGAAATGGACTGTTCGGATGTGGATAAGTCTACTGCGTGATCTGTCTGGGGTGCTCCTTTGGCCGTTTTGGTTCGTGTGGCTCTGATGATCGAAGACGGTTGTGCAGTCGAGTGCCTGAAGCGCCAGCTCTGGTTGCCGGTTTCGACGATGTGGCAGTGATGGGTGAGTCGGTCGAGTAGCGCGGTGGTCATCTTGGCGTCGCCGAACACGCTGGCCCACTCCGAGAACGACAGGTTGGTGGTGACGACCACGCTGGTGCGCTCGTACAGCTTGGACAGCAGGTGGAACAGCAAGGCCCCACCGGCTTGACTGAAGGGCAAATAGCCCATCTCGTCGAGGATGACGAGATCCACGTACATGAGCCGATGTGCCAGTTGCCCGGCCTTACCTTGAGCTTTCTCGGCCTCCAGCAGATTGACCAGCTCGACGGTCGAGAAGAAGCGCACCCGCTTACCATGTGCACGGATGGCATGAACACCCAGGCTTGTGGCAAGGTGTGTTTTGCCCGTGCCAGGGCCGCCCACGAAGACCACGTTGTGGGCTGAGTCGATGAACTTGAACTCGTGCAGCTGACGCACCAGCGCCTCGTCCACCTGCGCCTGATCAAAGGCAAAGCCAGCCAGGTCGCGGTGGTGCGGGAATCGGGCCGCCCGCATCTGGTAGGCCATGGAGCGCACTTCCCGATGTGCACCCTCGGCCTTGATGAGCTGATGCAGCAGGGCTTCGTGGTCGAGCGATTTGAGCCGGGCGATGCCCAGCAGTTCCGGCCAGGCACTGGCCATGCCGTGCAGGCTCAAGCCCTTGAGGCTTGCTGCGATGTCATTGGACATGGTCATCCTCCTGGGACTGGCGCAGGCTGTCGTAGCGCGACACGTCGGCCTGAGGCGGCTCGTGCAGCGTCAGTGAAGGCAAGGCTGCTTCAGGCAGGCTTTGCACGGCTTGGGGCTCCTTGAGCCTGGCCAGCACGTTGAGCACATGGTCTGCGCTCACGCGGCCCGATTGCAGCGCCAACTCCACGGCCACCAGCACGTCATCGAGCCCGTGCA
>CAUGKA010000144.1 GCA_959599615.1 uncultured Collinsella sp.
ACATTCCTCACTGGTATCGGCCAAAAATGAGGATAGAATAGGACAAGCGCGCCGAACGTGAACGGCGGGGGAGCGGGCGAGCGCGCCCGCGCGAGAGAGGTTGCCGTCCATGCTGGATCTCAGAGATATTTGCAAAAGGTACGTTACGCAGTCGTTTACGCAGGTAGCGCTCGACAGCGTAAGCCTGTCTTTTCGCGATAACGAGTTTGTAGCCATCCTGGGTCCCTCGGGTTCGGGTAAAACTACGATGCTCAACGTCATTGGTGGACTCGACCATTTCGATTCCGGCGACCTGTTGATCGATGGCATCTCGACCAAGGACTTCAGCGACCGCGATTGGGATGCCTACAGAAACAATCGCATTGGCTTTGTGTTTCAGAGCTACAACCTCATTCCGCATCAGACCATTTTGGAAAACGTGGAATTGGCGCTTACGCTCACGGGCGTGGGGCATGCCGAGCGCCGCCAGCGTGCACGCAAGGCGCTTGAGGCAGTCGGTCTGGGCGAGCACGTTAACAAGCGCCCGAGCCAGCTATCGGGCGGCCAGATGCAGCGCGTGGCTATTGCCCGCGCCCTGATCAACGATCCCGAGATTGTGCTGGCTGACGAGCCGACCGGCGCCTTGGACTCAACGACATCCGTGCAGGTCATGGATTTGCTCAAGGACGTTGCGCGCGACCGTCTGGTCATCATGGTCACGCACAATCCCGAGCTGGCGTACAAGTACGCCACGCGCATCGTCACCCTGGCGGACGGCAAGATCACCGACGATTCAGATCCCTTTGATGCTGCCGAGGCCGCGCGTCGCGAGGCCAAGCCCACGCGCAAAACCTCGATGAGCTTTGTGACGGCGCTGGGGCTTTCTGCCCGAAACCTCATGACCAAGAAGGGCCGTACGGCTATGACGGCCTTTGCTGGTTCGATTGGCATTATTGGCATCGCAGCGATTCTGGCGCTGTCCAACGGCGTAAACGACTACATCAAAAAGGTCGAGGAGGACACGCTCTCGAGCTACCCGCTGACGATTTCCAAACAAGACTACGACCTGTCGTCCATGATGGGCGGCCATGGGGCTACCGATGAGGAGGCGTCCAAGGGCGAGGGCTCGTCCGATGACGCTACCGGTGGCAAAGCTAAGGGAACCGACAAGATCCCTGTGGTCACAGCCGTAAAGGACATGTTCGCAAGTGTTAAATCTAACGATATGACAAGCTTTAAGGCATGGCTTGACGACGACGGCGACGGTATCAATAAAGAGGTCAACGCTATCCAGTACGGCTACGGCGTGACGCCGGTTGTCTATCGTGCGGGCAAGGGCGATGAGAAGCCTGTCCGGCTGGTGCCCAACGCTATGACCGAGGCCATGAGCGGCGGCGCAAGTTCGGCGGCAACGGTGAGCATGGATTCCATGGGAACCTCGGTCTTTAACGAGATGATTGACGACCAGAGCCTGCTCGACAGCCAGTACGATGTCGTTGCCGGCCATTGGCCTACGTCTGCCAACGAGGCCGTGATGGTGCTTTCGAGCCGCGGCACGGTGGGTGACTACACGCTCTACAGCATCGGTGCGCTGAATATCGATGAGCTCAACGACCTGGTTAACAGTGCCATGACGGCCGACGGCAAGGTCGAGACGCCCAAGGCCGGCACCGACTTTACCTACGACGATGCGCTGTCCACGACGTTTAAGGTGCTGTCGCCGTCCGATGCCTATCGCAAAAACGAAGAGACCGGCATGTGGGCTGACATGTCTGGCGATGCCGACTTTATGGCGGCCAAGGTTGCCGACGGTATTGACGTGCGCATTGTGGGCGTGGTGCGACCCAACGAGACGGCCAACGCGAGCGCATTGACTCCGGGCATTGCCTATACGCATGCGCTGACTTGCCAGCTTATGAAGCGCGCCGCCGATTCGCAGATCGTGCAGGAGCAGCTTGTCCACCCCGAGACGGATGTCTTTACGGGCAAATCTTTCGATGAACTGCAGGGCGAGGCCAAGCAGGGCGTGGATCTGGGCAGCATGTTCAGTGTGGACGAGGCGGCGTTGAAGAGCGCGTTCTCGTTCGATGCATCTGCACTCTCGGGTGCTGCCGGTGGCATGGATCTTTCGGACATCGATTTGTCGGGCCTGGATATTGACCTTTCGGGCGTTGGCAAGGACATCGACTTCAGCAGCATCATGGCAAAAGCACCGGCCCCAGATTTCTCGGGCATCTTTGACGGTCTGGAGCTCACGCCCGAGCAAATGCAGCAGGTGGGAACGCTTGCCAACCAACTGTTTGAGGGCTTTTTGCAGTCTGATCAGTTTAAGGCGCTGTCGCCCGAAGATCTTAAGGACGCGTCGAAGCTCGCCGCCGCGTTCTCGACGTATCTTGAGAGTGATGCGGTAGCCCAGCAAATCCTGGCCCAGCTCAAAGCGCTCGGCGGCGATGCCCTGGTAGAGCGCCTGCAGCACGCGATGACCGACTATGTGCAAAAGCAGCTGGCTCCGTATCTGCAACAGGCTATGGATCAGGTGATGCAGACAATTAGCGAGCAGATTGCGACAACTGTATCGTCCCAGCTTAAAGCAGGCGCGGCGGGGCTCATGGGACAGGTGGCTACGCAGGTGTCGTCGAGTATTGCTAACCTGGCGGGCGCTATGCGTGTGGATGCGAGCGCCTTTGCCAATGCCATTCACTTCAACATGGACGCCGAGGACCTGAGTTCGCTCATGATGAGCTATGCCAAGGCGTCGCAGCTCACCTACGATAACAATCTGACCACGTTGGGCTATGCGGATGAGGCAGATCCCATCTCGGTTAAGATTTTCCCGCGCGACTTTGAGGCCAAGGAGCGCGTACTCGATCACATCGATGCGTATAACAAGCAGGTCAAAGCCGCCGGCCACGACGAGCAGGCAATCTCGTACACCGACTACATGGGCATTATCATGGGTTCGGTAACCGACATCGTGAACACCATCAGCTTGGTGCTCATCGCATTCGTGAGTATCAGTCTGGTGGTGAGCTCCATCATGATCGGCATCATCACCTACATCAGTGTGTTGGAGCGCAAAAAGGAGATTGGCATCCTGCGCGCGATCGGCGCGTCCAAGCGCAACGTGGCCAACGTATTCAATGCCGAGACTTTCATCGAAGGCCTCATTGCTGGCGTCTTCGCCATTGTCGTCGTGGTACTCGTGAGTTTTCCGGTCAATGCCTGGGCGCTTGCGGTTAAACAGGTCCCCAATCTGATGAGCCTGCCCGTGCAGGATGCGCTGGTGCTCATCGCGATTTCGGTGTTGCTGACGGTTGTCGCTGGCCTGCTGCCGGCCCGCAGCGCATCCAAGAAAGACCCCGTGGAGGCCCTACGTTCCGAATAATGTGACAAAGGGACAGTCCCTTTGTCACATTCATCTCCCTGCACCTAGTTCGTTTTGCCCATCAACGTGATACGGATGCTTGGATGGGTGTACTCGTCAAACTCGTCCTCGGGTTCCGTGTCAAACGAATAATACGTTTTGACGGGGTCGTCACTCGTCCTGATAGAGATTCTCTCGTAGAGTGAGCCGTTCAAAAATGCCTGCCTAAACTCTTCGGGGAGCTTATGCGGTGCCAAGAGCTCGGGGCTCACCGTCTTGACGTCTACGGTTTGGACGGCAGAGAACAGCTCGTCAAGGTCGCGCTCGATGCAGGCGAGGTTGTCCTCAAGGCTCGCGCTGGGGTCGACCTCTGCCGCGTAGCTCACTTCCTTGAGCGTCCCCTTGTTGTCAAAGTCCAGATACGTATAGGTCTTCTGGGCGTCGGAGTCGCCTTCGTGCAGATAGCCTCGGACGTGATAGCCGTAATCTTGGTATCGCTCGTAGGGGTCATCGGCGGATACGTACTCGCATGAGGGTTCCAGCGCCTTGCGGGCGATGGCGATCTGCTCGGCTGCAGCCGCGGCGTTCTCCTGCATCTCGATGTTTCCCTGCGCCAGCTGCGGGATATAGGCGCCGCACACGATTGCGAGGGGCAGCGCCACAAGCGCGACGATCCACTTTTTTGCACGGGGGATAGGCACGCCACAGGCCTCTGCCGCGGCCTTTGCGTTGGCGAAGCTCTCGGCAAGCACATCTGCCGCGGTGGCGACGGCGCCTACGGCAGCGGCGACCTCTGCCGCGCCGCCCAGGTTGCGCGCGGTCTCGTTGTCACTGTTCCTGAGCAGGCGCGCGGCGGCCTGCGTGCCAACAACGCCTGCGATCTGTGCCGAGCGGTCTTTCTCGCTCTGCTCGACGGCGAGCCGGTACTGCATTTCCTTCCACTGCTTGCCACGCATGCCAAAGCGCGGGGCGAGAGCGCAGTAGCAGAATATAACGAGCTCGATGGCGGTGAGCACCAAGGCGGTCATCATGCCTGTCTCCTGGAAGCTTTCATGATGGAAGACGATATCGTCAATCATTTCGAAGGGAATGATCAAAAAAGGCAGCACAAACGCCATGGAAAGCGCTGTGCCGGCAATCTTGGGATAGATGCAGTATCGCTGGATACGCTTGCGTTCTTGTTCGGAAAGTGTTGCCATGGCTGATCCTTGGTGTCGTAACGGTCGTTGCGGCGCATGGGGCGCGGGGCGCATCAGTTTGAGCTAGCGCTGGATAAGAACATAGAGCAAGATGCTCATCGCGATGAGCAAGAAGCCTGCGATGTTAAACATCAGTGTGGCAAAGTTGCCCACGATGGGGCGTTCGACATAGCTTTTGTCTGGGTTGCTGGGGTTGTAGTACACGGTCATTTGGCTACCGAGGGGCCAAAGCTGCTCCGCGAGGGTGCCTAGGCGGGCGATGGGGCCTGTCTGCACGTGCAGCCAGCCCTTGGCGTCTTCGTAGGCGGTGGCTTGCATGCGG
>CAUGKA010000145.1 GCA_959599615.1 uncultured Collinsella sp.
GAGGAGGATTGGGGTCGCGAGTACCTGGCGCTCGAGATGAGCGTGAAGGTCGTGGCGAACGAGGGCGAGGCCATCGTGCACATCAACCGCTATGGCACCATGCATTCCGAGGCCATTATCGCCGAGGACGCGGACGCTTGCGAGCGCTTCCTGGACAAGGTTGATGCCTCGGCCGTGTATGCCAACGCCAGCACGCGCTTCACCGACGGCGGCGAGTTTGGCCTGGGCGCCGAGATCGGCATCTCGACCCAAAAGCTCCACGCCCGCGGCCCCTTTGCCGCCGAGGCCCTCACCACCTACAAATACAAGCTCCGCGGCACCGGCCAGGTCCGCCCCTAAACCCCTCGTAAACGAAAAACCACCACAAAGGTGCCTGTCCCCTTTGTGGTGGTTTTGATGTTAGGCCTGGAAGGTATCGCGATCGGGCGCGAAGGACTGCATGGCGGCGATGGTGCGGTCAAAGAGTTCGGGGAGCTCCCAACCCAGCATCTCGGCGCCCTGCGTAATCACGTCGCGCGAGCAGCCGGCGGCAAAGCGCTTGTCCTTGAACTTTTTCTTGAGCGACTTGGTCGTAAAGTCCATGACGCTTTTGCTCGGACGCATGATGACGGCGGCCCCGATCAGGCCGGTGAGCTCGTCGCAGGCAAACAGGATCTTTTCCATCTGCAGTTCGGGCTTAGGCAGTGAAGCATTGAAATCGGACGTGTGCGTCTGGATGGCGCGGATAAGCTCGGGCGATGCGCCCTCGCCTTCAAGGATCTCGGCCGCATAAATGGTGTGGTTCATGGGGTCGTCCTCATGCTCCTCCCAATCCAAGTCGTGCAGCAGGCCGACGATGCCCCAAAATTCCTCGTTCTCGGGGTCGAACTCGCGCGCAAAGTAGCGCATAGTGCCCTCGACCGTCTCGCCGTGCGTGATATGGAACGGGTCCTTGTTGTGCTCGTTGAGCAGTTCGAATGCACGGTCGCGGGTGATTCCGGCGGTAAGCAGCTCTGCCATGACAGACTCCTTGTGCTCGTAGGTATCGATAAGAATGAATACTACTAGAACAAGAAAACCACCACAAAGGTGCCTGTCCCCTTTGTGGTGGTTTTTGGCGCGGTTGGGTTAGTTGAGGGTGGCTTGGGCTAGGCGGGCTTCGGCGTCCTCCTCGGTGACGCCCAGGGCCACAGCGAACTCCTCGATGGAGCGGCGCTTGGCTTCCTTGAGTACGCGCATGTAGTAAGAGCTGGGCTTTTTATCTGCTTCCTCGGCCTGGCGAATACGGTGCATCATGGTTTTTGCCACGCGGACCGTCTCGGGCGCACCCAGCTTGAGCTGCTGCTTAAAGTGCGTCTCCTCCAGCGAGCTGTTGCGCTCGGTAAAGGTGTCGCACTCCAGCTCGTCGTAGTGGCTCAGCAGGTGCTCGGCATCTTGCTGCGAGATGGCAGCGTGCAAACGGTCGGCCTGCGCCACGGGGTACATAAGGATCGTCTGCGCATGTCCCTGCTTGGTCTCGAGCAGCAGCATGGGCTGCGGTGTGTCGTCCCTAAAACCGACGACGGTGCAGACTCCCTGACCCGGATGAATGACGTGTTGACCGATTGAGAACATGCTACCTCCAACTTATACGAATTTGCGTATGTCTAGAATAACACGCTGACGTGCGCAAATCCTCGCTTTATGCAGGAAAAGCACACAACTCTGATAGGTAAGAGTATTCGATAAAAGACACAGCTCATTCACACCTTTATGCATTTTCAACGCGTGCGTAATCTGCAGGCAGACCGGCATCTTTGAGTGACTCCATACAAGCTGTAGTCAATTTTGTGCATATGCAATTTCGATTGGCTTTACCCTGCGACAGTGCCCCTCGCTTGTGATAGAGTGCTACAAACTCTGGCTTTTGCCCTACGAGTGACCAAGAGCTCGGGGGCTTTAACACAAGGAGGATCTATGCCCGAGAAGATTGAAGAGCTGGTACGCGCTGCGCTTGCTGCGGCCCAGGAGGCCGGCGACCTTTCCGCATTTGAACTTGACGATTGCGCTATCGAGCGACCGGCTGACACTTCTCATGGCGAGTGGACCTCTACCATGGCCCTGAAGTCCGCCAAGCTGGCCCACTGCGCCCCGCGCAAGATCGCCGAGGCCATCGTTGCCCATATGCCCGAGGATCCCGCGATCGAGAAGGTTGAGATCGCAGGCCCCGGTTTCATCAACTTCTACCTCTCCGTTGCCGTCAAGAATGCCATCTTTGGCGAGGCTCGCGAGAAGGGCATGGACTTCGCTAAGTCCAACGTCGGTGGTGGCCTGAAGACCCAGGTCGAGTTCGTTTCCGCCAACCCCGTCGGCCCCATGCACATCGGCCACGGCCGCTGGGCCGCGCTGGGCGATTCGCTCTGCCGCGTTATGGACCACGCCGGCTATGAGATCCAGCGTGAGTTCTACATCAATGACCACGGCTCTCAGATGAACACCTTCGGCAACTCCATCAGCACGCGCTATATGCAGCTTGCCGACATCATCGCCAAGCAGGGCGTTGATATCGACGAGGCTCACAAGCTGCTGATCGCCGACCGTGACGCCTTTGTTGCCGACGAGAACGACGAGCACCCCGAGACCCATCCGTATCAGGACAACTTTGCCGAGACCTTGGGCAAGGACTCTTACGGCGGCGACTACATCATCGACGAGGCCGCCGAGTTCTGGCGCACCGACGGCGATAAGTGGGTCAACGCCGATCCTCAGGAGCGCATGGAGAGCTTCCGCGAGCGCGGCTATGTAAAGATGGTCGATAACATGCGCGACCTCTGCCACGCCGTCAACTGCGACTTCGATCGTTGGTACTCCGAGCGCTCGCTGTATGTGAAGGACACCGAGGGCGAGACCGCCGGCACCTCCGCCGTCGACCGCGCTTTTGAGAAGCTCGACAAGATGGGCTACCTCTACACCAAGGACGGCGCCCTGTGGTTCCGCTCCACCGACCTGGGCGATGACAAGGACCGCGTCCTGATCAAGTCCGACGGCGAGTACACCTACTTCGCCTCCGACGTCGCCTATCACTGGGATAAGTTCCAGCGCGTCGATCACGTCATCGACATCTGGGGCGCCGACCACCACGGTTACATCGAGCGCGTACGCTGCGTCTGCGACGCTCTGGGTTACCCCGGCAAGTTTGAGGTTCTGCTGGGCCAGCTCGTCAACCTGCTGCGTAACGGCAAGCCCGTCCGTATGTCCAAGCGCAAGGGCACCATGGTGACCCTGCAGGAGCTCGTCGACGAGGTCGGCTCCGATGCCGCTCGCTACACGCTCATCTCCAAGAGCTCCAACCAGATGGTCGACTTCGACATCGAGGCCGTTAAGAAGCGCGACAACTCCAACCCGGTCTATTACGTGCAGTATGCTCACGCCCGCGTGTGCTCCATCCTGCGCCGTGCCGCCGACGTAACGCCTGAGCAGGCCGACGAGATGGGCATGAAGGCCGTTGCCGCCAAGGCCATCGGTGAGAACGTCGATTACTCGCTGCTGACCGACCCGACCGAGCTCGCCCTTTCGCGCAAGCTCAACGAGCTCACCGACCTGATCGCCAGCTGTGCTCGCGATCGCGCTCCGTTCCGTCTGACCCACTTTGCCGAGGAGCTCGCCGGCGACTTCCACAGCTTCTACGCTGCCTGCCAGGTTCTGCCGAGCGAGGGCCGTCCCGTCGACCCCGAGCTTTCGCGCGCCCGTCTGGCAGCTTGCGACGCTGTCCGCGTGACGCTCGCCCTGGTGCTTACCCTCGTTGGCGTTTCCGCGCCCGAGCAGATGTAATCTGCGGGTCATTTGACCGTGTAGGTTTGGTTTAACTGAGCCCTATAAGCCCGATCTCCTACGGAGGTCGGGCTTTTTTCGCAAACGCCGACGTATTGATGAATTTGGAGCTGCTAGAAATATGAAACTATGCCGGTTTACTACGATGAATTGAGGAATTCTAACCACGCCGGCTTTTTGCTAAAAAGTGCAAGGCATCTACCTGCGGTTTTAGTTCAACAAGTTTCGGAGTGGTCGCGGTTGAGCGATTCATCGTAGTAAACCGCCATAGTTTTGGCGGAGGCAGTCAGATTTGTGGGTGGCAAACAAAGAGT
The DNA here is from genome assembly GCA_959599615.1 of uncultured Collinsella sp. Classification (GTDB taxonomy): domain Bacteria; phylum Actinomycetota; class Coriobacteriia; order Coriobacteriales; family Coriobacteriaceae; genus Collinsella. Next base: position 4,104 of record CAUGKA010000145.1, read on the forward strand.
GTCCCTTTTGACTAGTCGTTTAAGAACGTCCCCAATGACTAAGTTGCAGGTGGCGGCGGTTGTGTTACACTAACGCTGCGTAGTTGACGCAATCATCTCGATACAGATCAATGATGTCCGTCGTTTTGAACGGAACTAGACTGTTTAGCCGCCCTGAAGGTTTATGCAGGGAGCATGTGATCACAGGGCTTGAAAAGAAAGTTGAGCAAACACTGTGTCTGATCAACAGCAAGAAAACGAAATAACGACGACGCAGGCCGCTCCCGCTGCACCGGTTGCGTCGGACCAGGTCGCGGCGCCCGCGCAAGCCTCGGCTCCTGAGACGCCCAAGGCTGCTTCGACGCCTACGCCTGCAGCGGCTGAGAAGGCCGTGTCTGCAACTGGTGAGGAGGCTGCTCCGGCAAAGCCCAAGCGCACGCGCCGCGCGGCCAAGCCTGCCGCTGACGGCGAGGAGGTCGCCAAGCCCAAGCGCCGCACCACGCGCACGACTCGCGCCAAGCGCACCGTTGCGGCTGACTCCTCGGCGCCGATTTCCGATGAGGTCGCGCAGGCACGTGCGTTGGCGCAGATTAGCGAGGCTCAGGTGGTGCGCGCCCGCCGTCGTGCTGCCGAGCGCGAGGCCGCGGCTCTGACCGAGCTCGCAGCTCCGTCTGTGCCCGAGACGCCTGCCGCCACCGAGACTCCTGTCGCCGACCAGCCGACCGAGAAGCCGGTACCGCGCACACGCCGTCGCACGGCTG
>CAUGKA010000146.1 GCA_959599615.1 uncultured Collinsella sp.
AGTTCCGCACGAACAGGAGGCCACTTAATGTGGCCTCCGTCGTGAGCAGGACTGTCCGAGCAGGAAAGTTCATATATGGCGGCAGGCGCCCGCCCCGCTCCCGAGGGGCATCTCTCAAGCAAAAACTGTCGTTCGGTAAAGTCCGAGGTCAGTGGCGTTTTATAACGAGAAATTCAAAAGAATTTGAAAATCCATTACAAATTTGCGTTGACTTTAGGTAACTAAAGTTTCATACTCCTTTTCAACCACTGGGGGATGTGAACACGCACGGATCGTTCGCATCATGATTGAAGAGGATTTCTTAGACATGTTCACGCATCAGCTAAACATTATCAGCGTAGTAATTATCTGATGCGGGTTAGCACATACAGCTAGCCCGTACGATAACGGGCGGCTGATGAAGATGAGGGCCGTCGAGCGCAACCGACGGCCCTCATTTTTATGTCTAGGAAGTTCTTTTTAGAGGAGGAAATGTAATGAACGGAGTTTTGCTCATGGTTGTGGCCGCGGCGGTGCTCGCCTGCGGCTATCTGGGCTACGGCCGCTGGCTGGCCAACAAGTGGGGCGTTGACAAAGAGGCCCTCACGCCGGCCAAGCGCATGAAGGACGGCAAGAGCTTCTCGCCCGTCTCCGCCTTTACCGCGTTCTCGCACCAGTTCAGCTCGATCTGCGGTGCTGGCCCTGTCACGGGTACGATCGTCGCCATGGCCTTTGGCTGGCTGCCCGTCGTGCTCTGGGTCCTCGTCGGCGGCATCTTCTTTGGCGCCGTCCACGACTTTGGTGCTCTGTACGCTTCGATGAAGAACAACGGCAAGTCGCTCGCTCAGCTCATCGAGAAGTACATCGGCAAGACCGGCCGTCGCCTGTTCCTGCTGTTCTGCTGGCTGTTCTGCATCATCGTCATCGCCGCCTTCACCGACATGGTCTGCAAGACGTTCATGTTCACCCCGGCCGTTGACGCTTCTGGTGCTGCTACCGGTGCCATCGACTTCACCAAGTCCTATGCCGCCGGCTGCGCTGGTACCATCTCCATCCTGTTCACCTTCGTCGCTATCGCCTTTGGTTGGGCCCAGAAGAAGTTCAGCCTCACCGGTGCTACCGAGTTCGTCACCGGCGTGGTCCTCATGGTTCTCATGTTTGCCGTCGGTATGCAGTTCCCGGTCTACCTGGATAAGTTCCAGTGGTTCGCCGTCGTCATGGTCTACCTGGTCTTCGCTGGCGCTATGCCCATCCAGATGCTCAAGACCCCGCGTGACTACCTCACTTCCATCATGATGATCGTCATGATCGTTTGCGCTGTCCTCGGTATCGTCGTCCTGGGTGTTAACGGCCAGGCCACCATCACCGCTCCGGCCTTTACCGGCTTCTCCAGCGCTTCTGGCATGATGTTCCCGGTCCTGTTTGTTTCCGTTGCCTGCGGTGCCCTCTCTGGCTTCCACAGCCTCGTTTCTTCTGGTACCTCCTCCAAGCAGGTCGAGAAGGAGCAGGACGCCGTCAAGGTCGGTTATGGCGCCATGATCGTCGAGTCCTTCGTCGGCATCCTTGCCATCATCGTCGCCGGCATCATGTTCTCCGATATGAACACCGCCGGCACCGGTGCCCTCAACGCTGGCGTCGCTTCCACCCCGTTCCAGATCTTCGCCGCTGGCATCTCCCGCGGTATGCAGGCCTTCGGTGTTGACGGCACGCTCGCTACCGTCTTCATGACCATGAACGTCTCCGCTCTGGCCCTGACCTCGCTCGATGCCGTCGCCCGCATCGCCCGCACCTCGTTCTCCGAGTTCTTTGCCCAGACCAACGACGCCCTGGCCATCGAGTCCAAGGCCGGCTACATGAAGGTTCTCGGCAACCCCTGGTTCGCCACGGTCGTCACCCTGCTTCCCGGTCTCGCCCTTGCCTTTGGTGGCTATGCCAACATCTGGCCGCTCTTTGGTGCTTCCAACCAGCTGCTCGGCGGTATGACCATGATCACCCTCGCCGTGTTCTGCAAGTGCACCGGCCGCAAGGGCTGGATGCTCTACGTGCCCGTCGCCTTCCTGCTCTGCTGCACCTTCACCTCGCTGGTCCAGAGCGCCATGGGCTGCATGACCGCCGTCCAGGCCTACGGTTTCTTCGGCACCATCCCGGCTACCGCCACCACGGCCGCCGTTTCCGTCGCCGCCACCAAGGGCCTGCAGCTCGTTTTCGCCGTCCTGCTGATGGTCCTGGGCCTCATCGTTGCCGTCAACTGTCTCAAGGAGTTCTTCGGCAAGGAGGCCGGCTCCATGCCCGACGAGGAGCCCGAGTGGTCCGAGATGGGCAAGGCCGAGTACGGTCGCGCCGCTGCCGCTGAGGCTCCTGCCGACGCCGAGGCCGCTAAGGCCTAGTCGGTCGGACGGGTTGAATCTCCCATCTATTTGACTCGGAAAGACCGGGTCCGCAATCAAGCGGACCCGGTCTTTTTTCTTGTGAGAACAGGTGGTGCAAGGGCGTTCTCGCAGATGTTTTGCGTGGATAGGCTCGTGCGTTGTACCATATGGACGTATATGTGTGCATATGAAAGGGGCCCCGTGGCCAAGACGGTATATTCCGATAATCAAAACAATGTCGATGCTCTGGCTGAGCGTCTGAGCAGCCAGACGTCGCTTTCTGCCGAGCGCGCCAAGCTGGTTGCCTACGACCTGCTCTGCCGCAAGGCGCTCAAGATTAAGTCGAGCGCGCTGGCGCAGATTTTCCGCTCCGTCGATAAGGAATGCGACACCAAGGCGATGCGCGATGAGCTTATCGCGGCAAATATCGTGACCAAGATCGAGGGCAGCGGCATTAACGGGCGCCCGGCGTTCTATACCATCAATGTCGAGCTCCGCGATGCCCAGGAGCAGCCTGCCGAGTCCGTCGAAGATTTTGTCGTCGAGGATTCCGCTGACGTGCCTGCTGTGGAAGAAGTTGCTCCGCGTGAGCATGTTGATACCGATGAGTTGCTCGATGAGAACGTCGTGCGTGCCTTTACGGCCAAGGCAGGACGCGGCGGTTTTGGCGGGGGTGGCAAGCGCGATGCGCAGCGTCGCGCCCAGCAGGAGCGCTTCCGTCGCGCCGTTGCTCAAAAGGGTGAGACGGATGCCGAGGCTGTTGAGAACGAGGTTGCTGCCGAGTCGCAGAGGCCCGCGAAGGAGCAAAAGCCCGTGGAGGCCCAGGAGCCCCAGCGTCGCCGTGGTGCCCACTTTAAGGCTGCGCAGCAGGATGTCGCGCATGAGGTTGAAGAGCTTTCCGAGGCTGCAGACGATGTTGAGGAGTCTGCCAAGAAGGCCCCGGGCTCATGTCGTCCCGGACGTGGTTTTGCGAGGCGCGCGTATCCCGTAAGGCGTCAGGAGAAGGGCGAGCCGGCTTCGACCACTCAGGACAAGAAGGCCGAACAAACCGAGAAAACCGTTGAGCCGGCGGCTCGCGAACAGAAGCCTGTTGAGCCGCAGCTTGAGGTTGCTGCCGAGGCCAAGGGCCAGCAGCCTACTGATGAGCGGACGGAGCAGGGCGCGTCGAGCAGGCCTCGCCGCCGTCGCCATCGCGGGGGCCGCAGTTCCCATGCCGAGACTGCAGCCGAGAAGACCACGCCGCAGGACGAGGATGCGAAGGCCGAGGTTTCTTCGGGGCAGCCTAAGCGCCAGCCGGCGAAGGAGAGCAAGTCCGATCGTCCGCAGAAGCAGGCGTCTATGCCGAAGCGCGAGCGCAATTCCCAAGGCGATTCCAAGCGCAGGTCTCAGAAGAAGCCGGAGTCTACCGCAGCAGATGCTGCTGCCCAGCAGCCCGAGCCGGCCGTCCACGGCGAGGTATCGGCGTTTGCCCTTGCCCGCGTTTTAGGCAGGCAGCTGCTCAAAGTTGTCCCTACGCCTACGGCGCTCTCTAAGATCAAGGAGCAGCAGACACAGATCGTAAAGGTCGAGGGCAAGGACGGCAAAAAGGCTCCGCAGCGCACCCAGCACAACGAGATGTCCAACCGCAAGATTGCCGAGGAGATTGCAATCATCCAGGCTTGGATCGAGCAGAACCGAGGTGCCGATACGCCGGTTGCTTCGCGTCGCCAGCGCGCCTACCAGATTTTTAACGATGAGAAGGCCTTTGACGGCAAGCACGGCGAGCGCCTAATTCGGCGTATGACCGAAAAGGGCATCAGCATGCAGGCGATTAAGGTCGCCCCCAACCGCCCCGTTCACTTTACGGGTTTCTTTACGCTGGGCGCCGATAAGCCGTTCATTATGGTCGAGAACCTGGACACCTACGACGAGATCGTCAGGCTACTGCGTGGCCGCAAGCACGCCAAGCTCTTTGGCATCAAGGTGGGCGGCGTGATTTTTGGCGGCGGATGCAAGGCGAGCGTCTCGCATGCCCTGGACGATTATCTGGCTGAGATCGGCTATCGCTTTAACTACGTCTACTACGTGGGCGATATCGACCGCGAGGGCGCGCGCATCGTCGAGCAGGCTCGCAATGCCAATGTGGTTGAGATTCGCCTGCATGCCGGCATGTACCGCGCCATGCTCGCCGAGCATAAGCGTCGCGTGAAGGCCGGCGGCGAGTGCGAGCCCGCGGCTGCCAACCAGGGCGTGCCGCAGAACTTGGCGGCGACGATCAAGGATCTGCCCATGGTCACGCGCGTGCAGTTCCGCAATGTGCTGCGCGAGGGCGGGCGCATTCCGCAGGAGATTCTGATGACCGCCGACTATCGGGATGGCGACTCGGGAAGCTTCGACCGCATGCTGAACAACTAAATTCCGCCGGCCCCGGGAGAGCGGGGACACCGGCTTAGGTTTCCTGCTCTACAGTCCTGCTCACGACGGAGGCCACATTAAGTGGCCTCCTGTTCGTG
>CAUGKA010000147.1 GCA_959599615.1 uncultured Collinsella sp.
ACAAGATCATCGCCATCGACTCCCACATCGACACAGTCGGCATCGGCAACATCGAGAACTGGGATGCAGATCCCTACGAGGGCTACGAGACCGACGAGATTATCTACGGCCGCGGCGGCTCCGACCAGGAGGGCGGCATGGCTTCCGCTACCTACGCTGCCAAGATGATGAAGGACATGGGCCTCATCCCCGAGGGCTACAAGATCATGGTCGTTGGCACCGTCCAGGAAGAGGACTGCGACGGCATGTGCTGGCAGTACATCTACAACAAGGACGGCATTAAGCCCGAGTTCGTCATTTCCACCGAGCCCACCGACGGCGGCATCTATCGCGGTCACCGCGGCCGCATGGAGATCCGCGTCGACGTTCACGGCACCTCCTGCCACGGCTCCGCTCCCGACCGCGGCGACAACGCCATCTACAAGATGGCCGACATCATCGCCGACGTCCGCGCCCTCAACAACAACGGCTGTGACGAGTCGACCGACATCAAGGGCCTCGTCAAGATGCTCGACCCCAAGTACAACCCCGAGCACTTCGAGGACGCCCGCTTCCTGGGCCGCGGCACCTGCACCGTCAGCCAGATTTTCTACACCAGCCCCAGCCGCTGCGCTGTCGCTGACTCCTGCGCCATCTCCATCGACCGTCGCATGACCGCCGGTGAGACCTGGGAGTCCTGCCTGGACGAGATCCGTAACCTGCCGGCCGCCAAGAAGTACGGCGACGACGTGAAGGTCTCCATGTACATGTACGACCGTCCGTCCTGGACCGGCGAGGTCTACGAGACCGAGGCTTACTTCCCCACGTGGATCAACAAGGAGACCGCTCCGCACGTCAAGGCCCTCGTCGACGCCCACAAGGCCATGTTCGGTGACGAGCGCATCGGCTGCGAGCCCAGCATGGACAAGCGCACCGGTCGCCCGCTGTGCGACAAGTGGACCTTCTCCACGAACTGCGTCTCCATCCAGGGCCGCTATGGCATCCCCTGCGTTGGCTTTGGCCCGGGTGCCGAGTCTCAGGCTCACGCTCCCAACGAGGTCACCTACAAGGACGACCTGGTCACCGCTGCCGCCATGTATGTGGCTGCCCTGAACCTCTACGATCCGAGCCAGGCCGATGGCGACGCCACCGTGTTCCGCGCCGGTCTGACCAACAACAAGATCGACTAGTCCCATTCCTTGATCTTGTTGAGCCGGGGGCCGCTCGTGTCCCCGGCACCCCCTGTTGACTTGGGGCCCGCGGTCGTTATCTCCCATGCTTCCTCAACGGTAGCGGGTCCTCGTCATAGCGCTCTGCATGTTCTAGCCACACGCGCATGCCGGAGCACATCTACTCATTGCGATCGTTTCATCTTTGGAAAGGATATTTACATGGACGCTAAGTTTACCGAGCTCGTCGAGCAGCTGAACGGCCTCGATTTTAAGGGTATGTACGGCAGCGACTTCCTGCACACCTGGGACAAGACCACCGATGAGCTCAAGGCGCTCTACATCGTCGCCGACGCCCTGCGCGAGCTGCGCGAGAACAACGTTTCGTCCAAGATCTTCGATTCGGGTCTGGCCGTCTCTCTGTTCCGCGACAACTCCACCCGTACGCGCTTCTCCTTCTCTAAGGCCGCCAACCTGCTCGGCCTTGAGCTGCAGGACCTGGACGAGAAGAAGTCCCAGATCGCTCACGGCGAGACCGTCCGCGAGACCGCTACCATGATCTCCTTCATGGCCGACGTCATCGGCATCCGCGACGACATGTACATCGGCAAGGGCGACGCCTACATGGCCGAGGTCTCCGAGTCTGTCCAGCAGGCCTACGAGGATGGCGTTCTGGATCACCGTCCCACGCTCATCTCCCTGCAGTCCGATTCCGACCACCCCACGCAGTCCTCTGCCGACATGCTCTACCTCATCAACGAGTTTGGCGGCCTCGAGAACCTCAAGGGCAAGAAGGTTGCCGTTACCTGGGCCTACTCGCCCTCTTACGGCAAGCCGCTGTCCTGCCCGCAGTCGCTGATCAGCCTGCTGCCCCGCTTTGGCATGGACGTCACCCTGGCCCACCCCGAGGGCTACGACCTCATGCCCGAGGTCGTCGAGCGCGCTAAGGGCTACGCCGCCGAGTCCGGCACCACCTTTAAGCAGGTCAACACCATGGCCGAGGCCTTCGAGGGCGCCGACATCGTGATCCCCAAGAGCTGGGCTCCGTTTGCCGCCATGGAGAAGCGTACCAACCTGTACGCCGAGGGCGACGACGCCGGCATCGCAGCGCTCGAGAAGGAGCTGCTCGCCCAGAACGCCACTCATCAGGATTGGTGCTCCACGACCGAGCTCATGGAGAAGACCGCCAACGGCCAGGACACCATCTTTATGCACCCGCTGCCCGCCGACATCTCCGGTGTCTCTTGCGAGCACGGCGAGGTCAACGCCGACGTCTTCGACATGCACCGCGTGGGCATGTACAAGGAGGCCAGCTACAAGCCGTACGCCATCGCAGCCATGATGTTCCTGCAGAAGGTTGCCGATCCCGCCGCTACCCTCAAGGCCCTCGACGAGCGCAACACCGCCCGTTGGTTCCAGGCCTAAAGCTGGGTTGAGGTAAGCCATGTAAAGGGGGCGCTCTGCCAACCGGCGGGGTGCCCCTTTTTGCATCGTGGGCGTGCGGGATAAGCGCTTTCGATGTAGATGCCCCGCGACGCGAGTTATGGGTACGATGGTTTCAGGGGAGGTATCGCCATGAAACTTGGTTGCGTCATTATGGCTTCGGGCGAGGGCAAGCGGTTTGGCTCCAACAAGATGCTCGCCGACATCTATGGCAAGCCGCTGATTGCCCGGACTATCGATTCGGTTCCCCGGGGCTTTGACGTTGTGGTTTCGACGCGTTGGCCCGAGGTTGCCCAGATTTGCGAGGACAAGCATTGCCCGTGCGTGCTGCACGATGGCGAGTTGCGCAGCGAAAGCGTCCGTGCGGGCCTTTCGTGGGGGGTCGCACGCAACTGGAAAGGTTGCCTCTTTTTGCCGGGCGACCAGCCGCTCGTGAGTTCGGATTCTTTTGAGGCTATGGTTCGTGCATTTGACGAGCGTGGCCGCAAGCATCCGGTGCGTCTTGCGTGCAACGGTGAGCCTTCGAGCCCGGTGCTCTTTCCGGCGGAACTGTTCGATGCACTTATGTGTCTTGAGGGCAAGGACGGCGGCGGTTCGATCCTCAAAGGTCGCGTCGACGTTGCGCTGGTCGAGGCGCGTGCGTACGAGTTGTGGGATGTCGATACCGCCAAGGGACAGCGGCGCATAACGGAGCATATCGCCGCCTGCTCGTATTTTGATCACGTGGCAAACTGCATCAATCAATAAGGAGCAATTATGATCATCATCAAAAACGGCGCGCTCGTGACGCCCCAGGGGCTTCGCCGCGCCGATCTTGCCATGGATGGCGATAAGATCGTGCGGATCGCCGCGGCGATTGAGCCGGCCGAGGGCGATACCGTCCAGGATGCCGCGGGCTGCTGGGTGTTCCCCGGCTTTATCGATGCCCACACGCACATGCAGTGCTGGACCGGCATGGATTGGACGGCCGATAGCTTTGAGACCGGTACGCGTGCGGCTGCCTGCGGCGGTACGACGACCATTGTGGACTACGCCACGGCCGATCGCGGCGTGACCATGCCCGATGCCTTGGCCGAGTGGCATCGCCGTGCCGACGGAACCTGCACGGCCAACTACGCCTTTCATATGGCACTCGCCGAGTGGAACGAGCGCAACCGCGCCGATCTTTCGGCCATGCGCGAGGCGGGCGTATCGTCATTCAAGACCTACTTTGCCTACGATCATCTGCGCCTGGACGATGCCGAGACGCTCGAGGTGCTCGAGGAGCTCAAGCGCCTGGGCGGTATCCTGTGCGTGCATTGCGAGAACGGTACGCTGGTGAATAAACTGCAGAAGCGCGTGTTTAAGCAGGGTATCCACGGGCCCGAGGGCCATGCGCTCAGCCGTCCGGATGTGTGCGAGGCCGAGGCGGTGAGCCGGCTGCTGTATCTGGCTCACTTGGCCGGGGATGCTCCGGTCAACGTGGTGCACCTTTCGACCAGGCTGGGGCTCGAGGCCATTCGCGCTGCCAAGGCGCGCGGGCAGAAGAATATTTATGTCGAGACCTGTCCTCAGTATCTGATGCTCGACGATACTTGCTACTTGGAGCAGGGCGAGGACGGCTTTGCGGGTGCCAAGTATGTGATGAGCCCGCCGCTGCGCCATGCCGGCGACCGTGCGGCCCTGCGCGAGGCGATTGTGGCCGGCGAGATCGATACCATCGCCACTGACCACTGCAGCTTTAATCTGCACGGGCAAAAGGACCGCGGGCGTGACGACTTCCGCGCGATTCCCAACGGCGGGCCCGGTGTGGAGCATCGCCCCGTTGCGATCGCTACGAGCTTTGAGGGACAGCTGGGTCCTGAGGATCTGTGCCGCTTGATGAGTGAGAACCCGGCGCGCGTCTTTGGCATGTATCCGCGTAAGGGCTGTCTTGCCGAGGGCTCCGATGCCGACGTGTGCGTGTGGGATCCCAAGGCGCGCTGGACCATTCGCGCGGCGACGCAGCATCAGGCTGTGGACTATACGCCGCTCGAGGGCTTTGAGGCACACGGCCGCGCCAAGGCCGTGTTTGTGAACGGCGTACTGGCTGCGCGCGACGGCGAGCCCACCGGAGCCCAACCCGGCCGCTACGTCCCCCGCTAACAGGAAGGGCGCCGGATTCCCTTCGCAGTTGCGGTGAAATAGTTCCTGTTTAGCCGCCAAATAGGCCGTTTGGGGGTGCGGACGATTTCTTGGACCGCGCCTAGGCGTATCCAAGCTTCC
>CAUGKA010000148.1 GCA_959599615.1 uncultured Collinsella sp.
CTATCTTGTAAGCAACCCGGATGTCTCATTCGAGGATGCTTGCGCATACTTCGATAGCCTTGAACAGAACAGCAAAATCCTCTTCAGTTTGTGCAATTACGAAAACCTCGCCAAAGCCGGACGTATCCCTAAGGCAGCCGGCGTCATTGCCAACAAGCTCAATATCCGCATTTTGGGCACGGCGAGCGAGGCCGGTAAAATCGAACTCGTCGGGCACACGCGTGGCGAAAAGAAGATGCTCAACAAGATCATCGACACCATGGAAGCCGAGGGTTTTACGGGCGGCGAGGTCATCATCGATCACGTTGAGAACGAAGCTGGAGCCCAGGCGCTTACTGACCGCATAGTCGAGCATTGGCCCGGCTCCAAGACCATCATCATGCCCTGCAACGGCCTGGATTCCTATTACGCCGAGATGCACGGCCTCATCATCGGCTACGGCATGGGCGTAGCTTCGGGCAAGTAAAGTCCAACCAAGCAAAAATATGGGCGGGACAAAGCGACAGATGGCTCTTTGCCCCGCCCGTTTTACACGTCGGCTAGCTATTAAACCCATTAAACTTTAGATAGCTCATCAGGTACGCCTTCGAAACGAAGGATGAAACTGCACTGCGCACAAGCAGCGACTCACGCGTTACCTGATGCGCCGTATCGGGAACCGGCGTCTGCTCAACGGAAAACGCCGAACGAATCGATGCCTCGAGCTGATCGACCACATAATCGAAGGCAGTCGGGGCATCGTAGCTCAAACGCTGAATGTTGAAGAGTGCCTGCACCGCAGCAATAGGTAGCACCTGTTTAAAGAGGCAGATAGCGATCAGGCGGGCAATCTGCTCGCGGCCATATTGCTTTTTGACCGGAGCAGGCACCAGGCCGACCTTAACGTAGTTATTGATCATCGATGGCGTAATGACAGGGTGCTCAACGCAAATGGACAGCGGCTCCATCCACAGCGCAACATACTCAATGACCTGGTCGCGGTAGAGCGTCACATTGGGCAACTGGTCATAGCGCGACAGACTCAACGTATTGAGTTTGCACACGATTTCGGACTGAATAAATGCATCGGGCAGCACAGTGGGCTGAATATCCTCAGGCTTAATACTGACCGACGAATCGGACATCGGAATAACGTGTTTAACGTGGTTCATAAAGGTCCTCCGTTCATTTTCTATATTGTATTCTAGGTTATCTAGTTTTGCATACCACATAGCCGGCAAGTAAAAGTGGTTGGACAACACATTGATGCATCGTCCAACCACTTTGTTTGAATATAGCAACCTTACATAAGATATATTATCGTACTTATCCGCGTAGAAAAGCGTATGCGCCGGTTGCCGCTATGGCTCCGTCAGAAACGGCAGTCACAACCTGGCGTAAACGCTTGGAACGGATATCGCCAGCTGCGAATAAGCCGGGCGTACGGGTGGCCATCGAATCATCGGTAACAATACCGCCGTCGGGAGCCAGATCGACTAGATGCTCAACAAGCTCGGTATGTGGCTGCGTCCCCGTAAAGACAAAGATGCCAAACGAGCCGGGCTCAAATGACTCGGCATGAGTTTCCCCAGATGCATTGTCCTTAAAGGTAATCGTCGTTGGCATGGCTTCGCCCGATAGCTCCACAATACTAGTTTGGTACCTAACTGTAATATTGTCCTTTGCGAGTACTTTCTGAACAACACCATCGGGCGCACGGAACTGGTCGCGGCGCAGCACGATGGTCACACTGCTGGCAATGTCGGACAGGAACAGCGCCTCTTCGCATGCCGAATTGCCACCACCGATTACAAAAACCTGCTTGCCGCGGAAAAACATGCCGTCACATGTTGCGCAATATGAAACGCCACGACCGCGATACGTATCCTCGCCTGCGAAACCTGCCGGACGCGGCGTGGCACCCATGCAAGCGATAACGCTCGAGGCCAGCGTATCGCCCATATCGTGATGCACCGTAAACAACGCTGCATCGGCATCGTAATCGATACCCGTAACCATGCTCCATGTAACCTGTGCTCCCAGGCCCTCTGCATGCTGCTGAAAACGCTCGCCGAGTTCGGCGCCACTCAGGAGCGGGAAACCCGGATAGTTCTCGACCTCATTGGTTGTGGCGATCTGCCCTCCCGACATGCCCTGCTCAATCACGGTCGTCGTCAGGTTGGCACGCGCCGCGTAAATGGCGGCAGCATAGCCCGCGGGGCCGCCACCGATAATCGCAACATCGATCGGCTTATCGGTAGTCATGAAGCGTCCTTTCGTCGAAACGTTGTCGTTCTTTGCGCTCGTACCCAAATTTACGTGAACGTGACACTCATGCACTACAATGATAAATCCGTATTACAAAGCTGAAGGGGAGTTATCGATGGACCAGGCGCAGACGAGTGACGACGCTCCCCTGCTCACGCACAGCACTCCCCAATCGGAGCAAACCACGCTCCTGGCTCAGCAAAAACCTCTCGTGACCATCGTGCATGCCTCCGTTGGCTCGGGCCACAAGGCCGCCGCAAATGCGATAGCGCAGGCATTCGACCTCATCCGCGGCACCAATGGCATCCCCGAGGATATTGAGATTGAAGTGCTCGATATCCTTGATTTTGGACGTATTAAATTCGACGGCAATAAGACCGCGGCTTCTTTTACGGGAGCCACGCGCCCCATTTACGACCTGACCTGGCGATATACGCTTACGGGACATCTTCTCTGGGGTGGCGGAACGGCATGGTCGCGAATTATGTTCCCCGCCTTCAACGAATATATTCGTAGCCGCAGGCCCATAGCCGTGGTTGCAACGCACATCACAGCAGCCAATGTTGCCGTGGGCGCCCGCGTAATTACGGGTATCGATTATCCGGTCATCTGCGTACCGACCGACTACGAAGTCGAGGGATGGTGGCCCCACAAGGACACCGATTTATTCTGTGTTGCCAACGAATTTATGGCCGAAACGCTGCGTCCGCGCAAGGTGCTCGAGACAAAGATTCGCATTACCGGCATTCCTATTCGCGCCGGATTCGACACGGATTACGATCGCGAGGAAGAGCTAGCTAAGTTCAACCTCCCCACCGAGAAGACCGTCGTGCTGGTAATGGCCGGTGCCAGTTTGCCTCAACCGTACGTTCGCTTTCGCGCGGAGATGGACCGCACCCTCCCCTTCCTACGCAGCTTCGAAGACATGCACTTTGTCTTTTTGCCGGGCAAAGACACCGAATATGCCACCCGCCTCAAAACGCTCTTCGACGCCATGAAGCTCGAAAACGTCACGGTTCTGGACTATGTCGATGATATGGCAGCGCTTATGCACGGCTGCGACCTGGCAATTCTCAAATCGGGCGGACTCACGGTCACCGAGTGCCTATGCGCACATCTGCCGATGATTCTGCTGGGCAAGTCCTATGGCCAGGAAAAGGCCAACACCACCATGCTCACCGGCATGGGCGCCAGCATGCATGTCACCACCGCACGAGAGCTCATCGTTACCCTACGTCACTTGCACGACCATCCCGAATCACTCAAAGCCCTACTCATCAACGGCGAAGTACTACGCCGCCCCCACGCAGCCGAAGACATAGCCATCGCAACCATGGAGCTCGTAGGCAAACCCCAAAAGCGCAAACGAGCCTTCTGCCGCTTCTACTGGGGCGGAAAACCCGCGCATATCCGCTAGCGTCTTTATGTCCGCTTACCTGCGGGAGGCCCCTATATATCATCCCATGCTCAAACATTCTCGCGTCGCTGCGAAACTGCGCGTGGGACGATATATAGGGGCCTCCCGCAGGTAAGCTGCGTTTACGTACTAGCAGCTATACCAGATTCCCCTCCAGTAGAATCTGCAAAGGGGAACCAGAAAATATAAATACAGTAAGTCGATGCGACAAAGGAGGCGTCCTTTTATCGCATCGACTTACTAGAAAAGTAAATATTGTTTCAAGCGAGTAACCGCCCGCCTGCCTCTCACACATATCGTTCCACGCGCAGTTTCGCAGCGAGCGAAGCGACGCGAGAATGTTTGAGCATGGAATGATATAGGTAAGCCCCGGGCGGGAGGGATACGAGCGCCCTAGGCGATGCCGCTGGAGCCGAAGCCTCCTTTGCCTCGGTCGGTTTCGTCTAGTTCGTCTACCTCTATGAGGTTGACCGTGGGGACTTCTTGGATGACGAGTTGGGCTATGCGGTCGCCTTTTTTGATTTGGATGTTGTTCGTGGGGTCTAGGTTAATGAGGATGACCTTGAGTTCTCCTCGGTAGTGGGCGTCGATGAGGCCAGGCGTGTTGACTATAGAAAGTCCCTGCTTAATAGCTAGGCCGCTGCGAGGCTGGACGAAGCCGGCGTAGCCATCGGGCAGGGCGATGGCCAGCCCCGTAGAGACCAGACAGCGTTCGAAGGGCTTCAGGACGCAGTCCTCGTTGGAGCATAGATCCAAGCCGGCATCGGAGGGATGGGCGTATTTGGGAAGCTCGACGGTGGGGTCGAGACGCTTTATGTTGACGGTAATGTTAGACATGGAATCACCTTAGCTTGTCGAGCTCTTGCAGAAACTCATCGACGTCTTTGAAATCGCGGTAGACCGAGGCAAAGCGAATGTAGGCCACCTTGTCGATCTTGGCCAAGCGCTTGAGCACCATGTCACCCAACTCATGGGACGTGACGGCCGTCAGTGTGCGAGAGCGCAGCTCGACCTCGATGTCGTCGATAATCTCATTGAGCTTCTTAGTGTCGATATCGCGCTTGATGGTGGCGCGCATCAAGCCGACGAGCAGTTTATTGCGATCGAACCGCTGCTTGGTT
>CAUGKA010000149.1 GCA_959599615.1 uncultured Collinsella sp.
CTCCGACTTCCGCTTGCTGCAGACGATTATCTACGTCGACTTTAACCTGCAGCGCATGACCGATAAGGTTCGCCAGATCTGCCGCGCCACGCGTCACATGGTCAAGGCCGATATCTCTCTGCCCCAGGAGCTTGTCGGTACGGTTGAGGCCGAGGCCGAAGCCGTATACCAGGTGCTGGGCTCGTCGCTTTCCGCGCTCGTCACCAACGACATGTCCATCATCTGCAACCTGGCTGTTGAGGACGAGCCGGTGCACGCGGCCTACGAGAAGTTCTTCCGTACCTTCAACCGCATGGACGCGGGCGAGTTTATGGATGACGACAGCAACTATGACGACCTGCGTCGCGCCATCATGGTTTCACGCTATCTCGATCGCATCGCCTCGATTTCCATCGATGCCGCCTGCCGTCTGACCTTCCTTTTGACCGGCCAGCGCATGAACGCCGGCGATATCGCCCGCACGGACGAGGACGAGCTCGAGAGCATGCGCGTACCTTCGGGCGAGGGCGTCATCATGAGGCCCGCTGTCGATGCGTACTACGTTGCCAAGGTGCCCGCTAACGAGGTGAGCGAGGGTCTTCGCTACCTACTCGAGCACCTCGAAGACGAGGATGACACCGAGGATGACGAGGAGTAGGGTAGCTCCGTTCGTCGAAAGATTGTAAATACCTAAGTGAGCGCGGCCTTGCACATGCAGGGCCGCGCTCTTGCGTTAGCATGGGACTACTTGTATGGCTGTTAGCGGAGGCGATTGGCAATGGATAATTATTTGGACTTGATGCGCGCTCGCCGCGAGCAGATTCTCGAACGCTTTTATGCCGCACTCGATCGCGCGGGCCGTTCTCACGATGCCGCACGTCTGATTGCCGTCTCCAAGACCGTTGGCGTCGATGAGACCGTTGCCGCCATCCAGGCAGGGTATCGTCATTTTGCCGAGAACCGTCCGCAGGAGCTTGTTCGCAAGCTTGCGGGCTTGGCTGAACATCCAGAGCTGCCTGCGGTGCGTTTTGACATGATTGGCAACCTTCAGACTAACAAGATCAACGCGGTGTTGGGTTCGGCCGAGCTGATTCATTCGGTGGGATCGCTGCATTTGGCGCAGGCCGTTTCGAGTCGCGCGGCCCGCAAGATTGAGGCGGGCGAGCTTGCCGGCCCTCAGCGTGTGCTGATCGAGGTCAATGTGAGTGGCGAGGAGTCAAAGGGCGGATTTTCGCCCGACGAGATTCGCGCCTCCGCCGGCGAGCTTGCGGAGCTTGAGGGAATTTGTGTGCAGGGGCTTATGACCATGGCGCCCCGGGGGAATAAGGATGTGGCGCGCCGCACCTTTGCCGGGCTGCGTGAGCTGAGGGATGAGCTGGAGGCGGCATATCCCGATCTTGAACTGCCCGAGCTTTCCTGCGGCATGAGCGAGGACTTTGAGCCTGCCCTTGAGGAGGGCTCAACGCTTGTTCGCCTAGGCAGGGTGGTATTTAGCCCGGAGTTTGAAGTAAAATAAGGCTCTGAAGTGCGCACTGATTATCGGGGCGCCTGCACTAAACCGCGAGAGGACACAACCATGGGCTTCCTTGACGAGATTAAAAATAAGATGCACCTGGGCGGCCAGCAGGGTTACGACCAGGGTTATGGCCAGGACGACGACTACGGCTACGATGACGGCTATGACGATAGTTATCAGGGCAACGGCTACGGCGGTGCTTCGGGCGAGGGCTTCTACACCCAAGACGAGCCGAGCAACGGCCTGCTTGGTCAGACGCGCCGCGGTGAAGCTGAGTCGGTTGCCGTGTATACGCGCTCCGGTCAGCTGGTCGGCGATGACTCCCGCCATGCCACGACGTATAACCCGCCTTCGCGCTCGCAGGACAGTGTTGCGAGCGGTTATCGTCCTGGTGCCTATGACACGCCGTCGAGCTACGCCGAGAACACCCGCGCCCGTGCCGCCGCTGCGCCCGCGCCTGCACCGAGTGATGCCTCGGCCTATGCGAGCAATATCATCAACGCCACGCCGCAGCTGCCGGCCTATGTCCTGCGCCCCGAGAGCTATGACGACGTGGAGACCGTGGTGCGCCGCGTTCGCACCAAGCAGCCTGTCGCACTGATTTTTGTGGGCGTACGCACCGAAGTTGCTAAGCGCGTCTTGGACTTCTCTTACGGCTTTGCCTGCGGTCTGGGTGCCACGGTCAAGGAGGTGGGCGACCGCGTGTTCATGGTGCTGCCCGCCGGCTGCGAGGTCAAAGATTCCGATCTCAAGAAGCTTCGTGCCGACGGCTACCTTAAGTAAAGACAAGACGAGGAGATTCCCATCAACATCTACACTATCGTCCAGCTGGTCAACACGCTGTTCAACTTCTATTCCACGCTCATTGTCGTCTACTGCTTTATGACGTGGATTCCCATGAAGCAGGGTGGTTTGCTTCAGGATATTGCTGCGGTGCTCGATAGCGTGTGCGGTCCGTGGCTCAACCTGTTCCGTCGTTTCATCCCGCCGATGGGCGGTATCGATTTTTCGCCGGTCGTTGCGATTATTGCGTTGCAGTTGGTGCAGAGGCTGGTTCTGCAGCTTCTTATAGGTATACTCGTATAGAACTGACTTAGTAACTTACGTCGGGCGTGTAGCGCCGAGGCGATGAAAAAGGAGACTTGTTATGGCTATTACCCCTGCAGACATCCAGGCTCAGACTTTCTCTGAGGCCAAGCGTGGCTACGATCCCGCCGAGGTCGACGTCTTCTTGGAGACGCTGTCCTCCGAGGTTGACGCTATGCTCGCTAAGATCGTCGACCTTAAGGGTCGCCTGACTGCTACCGAGCAGCAGCTTGCCGATGCGCAGGCTCAGCTTGCCCAGGCTCAGGATGCCACCGCCCAAGCCGTTCCTGCCGCCCCCGTGGCTGCTCCCGCCCCTGACTTCTCCGCTCAGGAGCGCCAGATTTCCGCTGCCCTGATCGCTGCCCAGCAGACCGCTGAGACCATCGTCAACGATGCCAACGAGAACGCTGAGCGTATCCGCAACGAGGCTGACGCTAAGGCACGCGAGGTTATCCGCCAGGCTCTGACCGAGAAGCAGGCCGAGCTCGAGGAAATCGATCGTCTCAAGGCTTCCCGCGAGGAGTTCAAGGCCGAGTACCTCAAGCTCATCCAGCACTTCATGGACGATGCCCAGAACTCCTTCCCGGCCGACCTCATGGCCTCCACGCCGGTCGGTTCTGCCGCTTCTCCTGCGGTGACTGTTCCCGCCGAGCCGCTGCCCGTCGCTGACCCGGTTGTCCCCGTGGCCGATCCCTTCGCCCCGATCGACAACTTTGCCGCCGACGACCTGGACTAGCATCAGAGCTACAATCTAGTGTCCTTAAGAGGAGCTCGCACCTGCGGGCTCCTTTTTTGTGGCTGTATACGGGTTGGGAAACAAAACGCCGAGCTCTGCATGCGATAGGACAGAACTCGGCGAAGGGCGCGTAGTAAAAGGTAGATTTTAAGGTATGTCTAAAAACTACTTGAGGAGGAAGTTGGAGAGGGGAATAGTGCGGGCCTCGCGATGCTCGGGATCGGCGATGTGGTCGGCGGGATAGCCACAGACGAGCATGTGATAGGGATAGACGCCCTTGGGCAGATTGAACTGCTCCTGTGCCACCTCAGGCTTAAAATGGCATACCCAGCACGTTCCCAGGCCCTGCTCGGTGGCCTCCATCATCATCTGATCACACACGATGGACGTATCGATTTCACTGGAATTCATCTGGTCATACGGGCGCACCCAAGCATCATCGGTAACGCTGCAAATAAGGAAGACAAGCGGAGCCCCAAAGATGGACCCATCACGAGCAAACCGAGGCTGACAAGCAGCAGCCTTCTCCAACAGCTCAGGCGTATCCAGCACCATCACACGGGCTGGATGATTATTACAAGCAGAAGGAGCAATCCGCCCCGCCTCAACAATGGCATCCACTACCGACTGCTCAACAGGACGGTCCTCAAAAGAACGACAAGAATACCGACCACGAGCCAGATCCAAATAAGACATACAAGCCCTCCTAAAATTAAAAATCAAACAAACCAAAAGTAACCCAAAGAGTACCCAAAGCAGCAATCAGCCAAACGCTCATCAAGGGCCAAAGTGTCCGAACGGATACCAAAGGTCCCTTCAGCCAAACCCCCGTCGCGCTAAATCTATCAGCCAAAGTTCCCAATGGTGGTGCATAAGGGGGCGGGCCCGGCCACTAATAACCTTTTGAACGACTCTGCTTGCAGCCGGAGTGAAAAAGGTTATTAGTGGCCGGGCCCGCGACCGGTGGGACATGTACCCCCAATTAACTGTTCTTCATGACAATCGAATCCACGACATCGGCCACATTCTCGCAGCAGTCGGCGCAGTACTCCAGGAAGGCGTACACGTCACGCCAAGCGATGACCTCGAGCGGGTCCTTGCCGTTAACGTGCAGGTTACGCATGGCGTTGATATAGAGCTCGTCGGCCTCGGACTCGATGGTGTTGATCTGGATGACGAGCTCGCGCAGCGTTTTGGACTTGCGGTAGTTAGGCAGCTCGACCATCAGGTCTTTCATGGCGCGGCAGGCGTCGGTCACCTTGTGGGCGATCACGATGGCATCGGGATGGATGCTCTGGATGTTGGTGAAGTAGACGCGCTGCACGACGCCCTCGATACGGTCGAGCACGGTGTCGAGCGAGCAGCTCATCAGGTCCAGATCCTCGCGCTCAAGCGGGGTGATAAAGGCGGTGAGCAGGGCGTCCTCAAGCTCATGGTGCTTCTTGT
>CAUGKA010000150.1 GCA_959599615.1 uncultured Collinsella sp.
CTTGGTTTCGGTTATCCTGCCCCGCGCCGTGGTCGCAGCAGAGCGGGTGTAGGAGGTCATCACCTGCCCCACGAGCATCAACGACCCTGCCTCGCCCAAACTGCCCGCAGCCAGCGCGCCGCGCGGTGAGCTCACCTTCCGCGACGTGAGCTTCCAGTACCCCGATGCCCGCGCCGATGTCATCAGCGGCGTGAACTTCACCACACATGCCGGCCAGATGCTCGGCATCATTGGCTCAACGGGTTCGGGCAAGTCCACGCTCGTGCAGCTGATTCCGCGCCTGTACGACGTCACGGGCGGCAGCATTTCGCTCGACGGCATCGACGTGCGCGACATGACCCTTTCCGAGCTGCGCCACCGCATTGGTTACATCCCGCAGCAGGGTCGCCTGTTCTCGGGCACCGTCGAGAGCAACCTCAAGTTTGCCGGCGACATGGTGAGCGATGATGATATGCACCAGGCGGCACGCATCGCCCAGGCCGAGGACTTTATCGCCGAGCGCGAGGGCGGCTACGACTCCCCCATCAGCCAGGGCGGCTCCAATGTTTCGGGTGGTCAGCGCCAACGCCTGGCCATTGCCCGCGCGTTGGCCAAAAAGCCCGAGGTCGTGGTGTTCGATGACTCGTTTAGCGCCCTCGACTACAAGACCGACGCGCGCCTGCGCGAGGAGCTGGCCAAAAACGTCACCGACGCCGCACTCGTGGTCGTGGCCCAGCGCATCGCGACCATCATGCACGCCGACCAGATCATCGTGCTCGACGACGGTCACGTAGTGGGCACCGGCACGCACGAGGAGCTGCTGCACGGCTGCCCGGCGTACCTGGAGATTGCACAGTCGCAGCTTTCCGCCGAGGAGCTGGGGCTTACCCAAGAAGAAATTGCAGCCGTCATGGAAGGAGGCGAGCGCTAATGGCAGACGAGACCAAGACTCAGATTCCCAAGCCCACCCGCCAGCGTGGTCCCATGGGCCGCATGGGTGGCATGCGCCGTGGCGAAAAGGCCAAGGACTTTAAGGGCACCATGAGGCAGCTGCTCGGCTATATCGGCCAGCACAAGATTGCCGTGTTTGCCGCCGTCGCCTTTGCCGTGTGCTCGGTCATCTTTAACATTGTGGGACCCAAGGTGCTCGGCCAGGTTACGACCAAACTGTTCGAGGGCCTGGTTGCCAAGGTCAACGGCACCGGCGACGTTGACTTTGATTGGATCGCCAAGACGCTCGGCTTTTTGCTCTGCCTGTACCTGGCAAGCTCTGCCTGTAGCCTGATCCAGGGCTGGCTCATGACCGGCGTCACGCAAAAGATCTGCTATCGCATGCGCAAGGAGATCGCCGCCAAGATCGCCGTCGTACCGATGAACTACTTTAACGGACACAGCAAGGGCGACGTGCTCAGCCGCATCACCAACGACGTCGATACGCTCGGCCAGTCACTCAACCAGAGCGTGACGCAGCTCATCACGTCGGTGACGCAGATTATCGGCGTGCTCGTCATGATGCTGTCGATCAGTCTGCCGCTCACCGGCGTCACCGTGCTCACACTGCCGGCAGCCGCGATTATCCTGACCGTGATGATTCACTTCTCGCAGCCGTACTTCCGCGAGCAACAGCAAGTCCTGGGCGCCGTCAACGGCATTATCGAGGAGGACTTTGCCGGTCAGAACGTCATTCAGGTGTTCGACCGCGCCGAGGCCTCGATCGAGGAGTTCGACCGTCAAAACGACCGACTGTTTGTGAGCGGTTGGCGCTCGCAGTTCCTGTCGGGCCTGATGATGCCGCTTATGAGCTTGGTGGGCAACATGGGCTACGTGGGCGTTGTCGTGGTGGGCGCACAGCTCGCGCTGACCGGCAATGCCACGCCCGGCGACATCCAGAGCTTTATCCAGTACGTGCGCAACTTTACGCAGCCGGTGCAGCAGCTGGGCAACGTGAGCAACACGATGCAGTCGATGGCCGCTGCCACCGAGCGCGTCTTTGAGTTCCTCGCCGCGCCCGAGGAGGAGCAGAAGGCCGACGCCCAGATTCCCGAGAAGCGCCCCGGTCACGTGGAGTTTGATCACGTCAAGTTTGGCTACACGCCGGACAAGACCATCATCCACGACTTTAGCTGTGAGGCGCAGCCCGGTCAGACCATCGCCATCGTCGGTCCCACCGGCGCTGGCAAGACCACGCTCATCAAGCTGCTGCAGCGCTTCTACGACGTGGACGGCGGTTCGCTGCGCGTCGAGGGCATCGACGTGCGCGACTGGGACCGCGCGGCACTGCGCGGCGAGTTTGCCATGGTGCTGCAGGATACCTGGCTGTTTAACGGCACCATTCGCGAGAACATTCGCTACGGACGCCCCGATGCGAGCGATGCCGAAGTCGAAGCCGCCGCACGCGCCGCACGCTGCGACCACTTTATCCATACGCTCGCCGGTGGCTACGACTTTATGATCAACGAGGAGGGCACTAACCTGTCGCAGGGTCAGCGCCAGCTCGTGACCATCGCCCGTGCCATTTTGGCCGACCGCCCGGCGCTGATTCTAGACGAGGCGACTTCCAACGTGGACACCCGCACCGAGGAGCTCATTCAGCGCGCCATGGATGCGCTGATGCAAGGCCGTACAAGCTTTGTCATCGCGCACCGCCTGTCCACGATCCGCAACGCCGACGTGATCTTGGTGATTCGCGACGGCGACATCGTCGAGAAGGGCACGCACGACGAGCTGCTCGCCCAAGGCGGCTTCTACGCCGACCTGTACAACTCGCAGTTCGACGAAGCGGCGTAAATTCTGCCGCAGGGAACGAATAACGCCCTAGAACGGGGACGCAGGACAATCTGCGTCCCCGTTTTTGTTTTGCAGCCCTCGAACCGCCTCCCCTGGGACCTGATTGACGCCCTCCCTCAAGGCCCCGTGGACAAAAAATGGCAAATATGAGTACTGTTACTTTTTTAGTAACAGCCAAAACTGCCCCAAACGACCTCATTGCGGCCTAGATATGCCTTCAAATTGATCAAAATGCCCGGTAGCATGCTTCTGTGTGCCAACGTTAATGAACATATTTACTGTTGTGTCTATTATCTTGTAAGATCTATATGATACTACGCTAGCAACAGTACTCATATTTGCCATTTTTTGCCCACAGGGTGTTTCCCGGGGAACCGGCGACAGTCTTTGGACTCCGCGCGACGCCATTCCCTCCCGGCGAGCACCAACGTTTGCCCAGATAAAACCTACCAAAATAAACCTGTCCCTTTTTGGCAGGTTTCGGGGTGACAAGGGACTTGCACTTTAGCTTGCGACAGCGGATAATGCCGAGCACTCGACAATACGCCTATTGCTCTTTCTATAGATTGAGGAGGCCCCTATGGCCATGGAATTCAAACGCAAGTTGCCGATCCCCATGGAGATCCGCGAGGAAATGCCACTTTCTGCCGAGCTTACCGCCAAAAAGCAGGCATTTGACGCCGAGGTCGCCAAAGTCTTTACCGGCGAGGACGCACGCAAGGTGCTTATCATCGGTCCGTGCTCTGCCGACCGCGAGGACTCGGTGCTTGAGTACATGAACCGACTGGCCAAGACCGCCGAGGAGGTCAAGGACAAGCTCATCATCATTCCGCGCGTCTATACCAACAAGCCGCGCACCAAGGGCACCGGCTACAAGGGTCTGCTGCACAACCCCAACCCCGAGGCTCCCGACGACCTGCTCGAGGGCGTCAAGGCCATCCGCCACATGCACCTGCGCGTCATCGAGGAGACGGGCTTCTTCACCGCTGACGAGATGCTCTACCCGTCCAACTACCAGTACCTCGTCGACTTGCTGAGCTACGTTGCCGTGGGCGCGCGCTCGGTCGAGAACCAGGAGCATCGCCTGGTGTCGAGCGGCATTTCGGTACCCGTGGGCATGAAGAACCCCACTGCCGGCTCCACCACCGTCATGCTCAACTCCATCTACGCCGCCCAGGCGCACCAGAGTTTTATCTTCCGCAACTGGGAGGTCGAGTGCGACGGCAATCCGCTCGCGCACGCCGTCATGCGCGGCTACATTGGCCTCGACGGCCGCACCTACCCTAACTACCACTACGAGCATCTGGAGCGTCTTGCCGAGCGCTACACCGAGCACGCCGGTTATGCCAACCCAGCGGCGGTCATCGACTGCAACCATGACAACTCGGGCAAGCGTCCGCTGGAGCAGTATCGCATTTGCAAGGAGGTGCTCGACAGCTGCCGCCGCAACGAAGCCATCTCCAGGCTGGTCAAGGGCTTTATGATCGAGTCCTACCTTGAGGACGGCAACCAGCCGGTCGACGGCGGCGTCTTTGGCAAGTCGATCACCGATCCGTGCCTGGGCTGGGAAAAGACCGACTACCTCATCCACGAGATCGCAGAGCGGGTTTAGTTACGCGGTTTTACCAAACCGCGTAACTACTCGACGCTGCGCGGGCCGCATTTGGACAATCTGACGTTCAACTTCAAGGGCGCGACCAGAAGGTCAGCGCCCTTTCGTTTCACGTCACCTTGTCTCAAATGCGGCCCGCTCGCTGTCCGTCCTCTACCTGCGGCGTTGTCTTACTCCGGATGCGGCAGTTAGGGACGTTCCTTTTCTGCCGGCAGTCTGGGACATTCCTTGGGTAGTCGTTGGGGACGCTCTTGTTTGACCAGTCGTTTAAGAACGTCCCCAACGACTACCCAGAATGAGAGTGGATAATCTCCCGTTTTTGGCCTATACCAGCGCTAAAAGTGGGAGATTATCCACTCTCATCGAGCAAG
>CAUGKA010000151.1 GCA_959599615.1 uncultured Collinsella sp.
CAAAACCTTGGCGAAAGCCGTCGTAACACTTTCGTCGGTAGCCTCGTCGTTGCCTCGTGATACAAGCATGATGAGCGCTTCTGTCGGGTTTTCGTTCAAAAACGTTTTGAAGTAGCCTATGACATCGGAAAGATGCATAAAGTACGCGTCTTTTTTGAGCAGGTAGTAATCCCCGTGGTCGATACCGGGGTCGTCGCCCTTTCCGAGCCGGATATCAAAATAGCGAATGCCTTCGAGCAACTGCGTGGGAATGTAATCCTGCTGGCATTTTACTTGCGAGGATTGGGGCTCAGTGTCGTTGTCCACGCTGCAGGTGCCCGAATCGTGCGTACCCGGGATGCTCAGCTCGTCGAGGAACTTGTTGTCGTCGACGTATTTCATCCAACATGGCCCATCGACGTAGCTGCTGTACGTGATCCAGTCGAGGCTGCTAACCGTGGCATCGTTCTTTTTCATGTCGTAACCGATAAGTTCGAGCTCCCACGGAATGCTCTTACTCTTATGGCAGATCTTATTGTTGTCCTGGTCTTCGCCGTTCGATTCTATTGCCAGGTACTTAATGTCTTTTTTCTCGGTTTCTTTCTCGACCGTGCGGTCTCGGATGATATAGGTTCCGTTTGATTGACGCTCGAACGCAAAAGCGCGGCTGGGCTTGTTGTCATACTCGCCGCCCCATACGTGGATGACCTTTCCATCTTTGTCCGAGTCGTCGTCGACCGACCAAATGCTGTAGCCCGTCTTTTTATGCTCTTCGAAATTGAGCAAGGTGCGGATAGCATACCAGTTTGTATCGTCATTCTTGGTCGTTACGTTCTCAAGGATGAGCTTGCTGGACGTGCCGTCGTTAAACAGGTGGCAGACGTTGCCGCGAACGTTGCCGTCTTGGTTGACGCTCGCGGTGCGAAAATAGCCCGCGGGGCGAAGGCGAATGACGAAATTGTCGAGGCTGACTGACGCTGTGGCAGCGTCTTCTGCAAATGCCGCGCGCACGGGAAGGCCCAATCCCGCGGTTTCGGGCAGGCTTACAAATGGCGACAATGCTGCGAGTCCTAGGCCCAACGTGAATGCTCGACGGCTGATGGCGTGGTGTTCGGTCATAACTCCTCCGTTCGCAGGGTGCGGTTATGCACTCATTTTGTTCACTATGCTGCCCGGATGTCTAAACGTGTTGGCTTAATTGTCTGCGTGGCGCCATAAATCGGCGGGCGGACGCGTTGGGGCGCTTGTCTATTTGTGCTGCTACCGCGCTGGGGGTGGTTTTGCCGCCCGGCACCCTCGCGTTCGCCGGCTATCGGCATAAGAAAAGGAGGGTCGGTTTACCGGCCCTCCCTGGGTACGAAGCGCTGGGGTACCGTCGCTTGTTTGCTCTGCGACCGTGTTTCCCGTTGCGCTCGCCAGTCGCTTAGCGCTTGATCTCGATATCGTCGAGCTTGACGTCCATGGCCTCGGTCTTGGCCTTGGCAATGTCATCGGCAAACTCCAGAGACTTCATCATGGTCTCGACGGCGTCCTTGTGCTCCTCGACATTGTCGATGCTCACGTAAACGCTGCCGCCGCCTGCTTCGGTGAAGTACTCAGTCGTTACGCCGCCCGAGTGTGTATAGGAAGCGTTGCGCCAAGTCTTGCCGTTGTACTTGACGGGATCATTCTCGGTCCACTCAAAGTTGGCCTTCCATTTGGCCTCGTAGTCGAACAGCTCGTCAGCGTTCTTGTCAGAGTCGAAGACAGGGATGAAGCGATCGCTGGCGTGCTCGCTCTCGGTGAACTTAAACTGGGCCCTGTCGGCGGTGTCGCCGGCAACGTCGGTGATCTCGACGCCCTCGGGCACCTCGACCTTAAACCAAATGAAGTCGGTCCTCATATCCACGGCTGGCTTTTCTGCGCCGCCGCCACCGCCACTGCCGGTAGCGCCGCCGCTTCCGCCGCAACCCACCAGGGCAACCGCGGCAAGGAGACTGATGCAGAGTGTGAGAATCGCAAAGGCCTTCTTTTTCATGGTCGTGTCCTCCTCGATCTGTAACCGCCCATGGATTACCTGCCTTTACTGTACGCGTGGACGGCTCGCTAGGGTGGGCCATGTGTCCCATTCTGAGGGCCGGATTTGCGCCGACAAGTGGCAATATGCGCGGGTCCAAAAGAGGGGAGGGCCGATGCCTGTCGGCCCTCCCCGGGGTTGGGTGCCCGTTGCTTTAATGGGGCGCATGTGCGCAGGTGCGCGTAGGCGCGTGCGGGTGTCCCGTTACTTGAGCTCGATGCTCGAAATCTCGACTTCGCGCGCCTCGGAAACTGCCTCTGCCATGTCATCGGGGAACTCGATGGAGTTGAGGAGCGTCTCGGCTTCTTTCTTGTGCTGGTCGAAGTTCGAGATGAGGACGTAGACGCTTCCCGGCTCAACGTCGGTAAAAAGCATGGTTGAGATGCCGCTGTTGTCCTCGTATGTTCCGACGAGCCACGTCCTGCCGTTATACTCGACGGACCCGCCATCCTTCCACTGGAACGTATCCCCCTTCTTTTCTGCCTGGTCGGCGTGGGATTCCTCGGCTGTCATCGCTTTTTTCCAAACGGGGATAAAGCGATCGGCCGAGGCGTTCTCGTTTTCGGGGAAGGTGAGCTGGACCCTGTCGGCATTCTTGCCGGCGGAGTCGCTTACGCCGACGCCCTCGGGCATCTCGACCTTAAACCAGATAAAGTCGGTCTTCTTGGCGACGGGGGCCTTTTCCTTGCCCTCGCTCTTGGATGCGCTGCCGCCGCCCGATGCGCTCCCGCCGCAGCCGACAAGGGCAAACACGGCAAAGAGGGCGATGCAAAGGGAAAGGATCGATAGGGTCTTTTTCTTCATGGTGGCGTCCTCCTTGTCTGCCAGGGACATCGTGTGCCGCGGATCGCTGGGGCGGCGGTTACGCATGCACATGATGCCTTTGTTTGCTGTGCGGTTATTCCTCCATTCGTCGTCCGGTGCCGTGATGAGCTTGCCCCAACATGGGGCTCCTTATCTATATGTATGCCCCAGTTGCCGTCGTCCGGGAGTCTCGAAAGGTGGGCCATGTGTCCCATGTTTGCGGTGCCGACGCCTATCGTTCGTCATAGAAATCCGCGATGGCCAGGTGCGCTGACGCTCGAGTACTTATGGGCTAGACTTAGCACCATTATGTGATCGATGCGGTTGGTCGGCGGTTGCCGCCCGACCGATGTATATGACTTGAAGGTGCGTGCGTATGAACCAAGAGATGATGGATAAGACCTGCCGCGGATTTGCCGAGGCGTTGGCCGCGCGCGAGCCGGTTCCCGGCGGCGGTAGCGCGAGCGCCTTTGTGGGCGCGCTGGGCGCCTCGCTTTGCGGAATGGTCGCCCGCTATGGGGCGACCAATCCCGCGCTTGCCGATCGTGCGGATGACCTGACGCGCGCGTTTGCCCAGGCTGATGAGCTGGCCCAGGAGCTTGTCGAGTTGGTTGCCGAGGACGTTCGTGCCTATGGGCAGGTGTCCGCGGCGTACGGTATTCCGCGTGACGATCCGGCTCGAGCGACCGCGATTCAGGATGCGCTGCATGTGGCCGCTATGCCGCCGTATCGCATTATGGATGCCTGCGGGCGTGCACTGGCGCTGCTCGAGGACATGGCCGACAAGGGTTCGCGTCAGCTGCTGTCCGATGTGGCGTGCGGCGCCGTGTTCTGCCGTTCCGCTATGCAGGGCGCGAGCTTGACGCTCTTTGCGAACACCACGTCTATGAAGGATCGCGCTCGTGCTGAGGAGCTCGAGACGGCGTGTGATGAGTTGCTCGATACGTGGTTGCCGCGCGCCGATGCGCTGGCGCGCCGCGCCGCCGACGCTGCAAGGAAGAGAGGATAGCCATGGCTGAACTGCTGAAGGGTGCTCCCGTCGCCCGCGCGTTGACTGAGGAACTTGCTGCTCGCTGCGCAGTCCTGCGCGAGCGGGGCGTTGTTCCGACGTTGGTTATCGTGCGTGTGGGTGAACGCGAGGACGACCTATCCTACGAGCGCGGTGCCCTCAAACGCTGCGAGAAGGTTGGCATTGAAGCTCGCCGCGTTTTGCTTTCTGCCGATGTTTCGCAGGACGAGCTGTTGACGGCCATCGAGGACATCAATACCGATTCGTCTGTTCATGGCTGCCTGATGTTCCGCCCGCTGCCCGCCGGCCTTGACGAGGATGCGGTTGTCGCGGCACTCGATCCTGCCAAGGACGTTGACTCCATGACGCCGGCTTCGCTGCTCACCACGCTTTCGGGGCGCGGCGAGGGTTTTGCCCCCTGCACAGCCGAAGCCGTGCTTGCTCTGCTGGATCATTACGGCGTTGAGCTGGATGGAGCTAAGGTTGCTGTGGTCGGGCGCTCGCTGGTGATTGGTCGTCCCGTAGCCGCCATGCTTACGGCGCACAATGCGACTGTGACGACGTGCCATACGCATACGCGCGACCTTGCTGCCGAGTGCCGTGCTGCCGACATTGTGGTTGCGGCCGTTGGACGCGCGCGCACGATTGGTGTGGACGCGGTTCGCGAGGGCCAGACGATCATCGATGTTGGCATTAACTGGGATGAGGACGCTGGCAAGCTGGTGGGTGACGTCGATTTTGATGTTGCGGAGCCGGTCGTTAACGCCATCACGCCCGTGCCGGGCGGCGTGGGAGCTGTGACGACGGCGATCCTCGCCAAACACGTGATCGAGGCGGCCGAGCGGGTGGCGCGCGCAGACGTGGTGTAAGAGCGTCCCGAGGTCCGTCGCTGCAAGTC
>CAUGKA010000152.1 GCA_959599615.1 uncultured Collinsella sp.
GCTTGCCCACACCGCGGGCACAGACATGGTAAAAGCCGGTAACCGTTCTCCAAACGCGCTGCATGGCGCTCCCTTCGCCGGGATCTGATTGCCATCCAATACAGCACGATTGAAGCGTGGCATCAAAACATTCACGCAAAACAATACACTCGCGCGGCCAAAGGCAGTAAACGGGCGGCGAACGGCACCGTTGCAACAGGTCAGACCCCGCAACGCATACAAGAGCTGACCAAAAGCTTGCCCAAGACGAACCCCCTCTACGGAAGTTCGCGACCACAGAACATATAGTTAAACCGTTTCAATTAAAACTTCCGCCCTTCTCGCTACGAAAACTGAGCCGTTCACCGAATATTCCGTGCATTTCGCGGTATTATAGGGGCTGCATGTCATGTCCCTTTCGAAGGGTCGCCCGGCAATCGCCAGCCACGACCCCCAGACGGGACGCCAACACGATAGAGAGGAGAGGCATGCAGTACTCACAGGAAGTGGAGAACATGTGCCCCGTTGCCAAGGGTGCATACCACGGCCCCGCACCCATCCCCGAGGAGGGCAAGTGGGTCCAGGCTAAGGAGATTTCCGACATCTCCGGTCTTACGCACGGTGTGGGTTGGTGCGCACCTCAGCAGGGCGCCTGCAAGCTCACGCTGAACGTCAAGGACGGCATCATCGAGGAGGCCCTCGTTGAGACCATCGGCTGCTCGGGCATGACCCACTCTGCCGCCATGGCTTCCGAGATCCTTCCCGGTAAGACCATCCTCGAGGCCCTCAACACCGACCTCGTCTGCGACGCCATCAACGTTGCCATGCGCGAGATCTTCCTGCAGATCGTTTACGGCCGCAGCCAGACCGCATTCTCCGAGGGCGGCCTGCCCGTGGGCGCCTCCCTCGACGACCTCGGCAAGGGCCTTCGCTCTCAGGTCGGCACCATGTTCGGCACCAAGGCCAAGGGCGCTCGTTACCTCGAGCTCGCTCAGGGCTACGTCACCCGCATGGCTCTCAACGACAAGAACGAGATCATCGCATTCGAGTTCCTGAACCTCGGCAAGTTCACCGACGCCGTCAAGGCCGGCAAGACCCCCGAGGAGGCCATCGCTGGCGCTATGGGCCACTATGGTCAGTGGGAGAACGCTGCCAAGTACATCGACCCGCGCACCGACGAGGAGACTCACTCCGTCGCCAGCGTGTTCCCGGTTCACGAGTAGAAAGGGAGGGAAATAACTATGACTGTTACGTTCGAAGGTTACGAGCGCCGCGCTGACAAGATCAACAAGTGCCTCGCCGACAACGGCATCGCCTCCCTCGAGGAAGCTCTGCAGATCTGCACCGACAAGGGCTTCAACCCGCGTGAGATCGTCAACAACACCCAGTCCATCGCCTTCCAGAACGCCGAGTGGGCCTACACCCTCGGTTGCGCTCTCGCTGTCAAGCGTGGCGCCAAGTCCGCTTCTGAGGCTGCCGCCATCATCGGCGAGGGCATCCAGGCCTTCACCGTTCCCGGCTCCGTCGCCGAGGACCGCAAGGTCGGTCTGGGCCACGGCAACCTGGGCGCTATGCTGCTCTCCGACGACACCGAGTGTTTCGCCTTCCTGGCTGGCCACGAGTCCTTCGCTGCCGCTGAGGGCGCCATCGGCCTGGCTCTGAACGCCAACAAGGCTCGTAAGAAGCCGCTGCGCGTTATCCTGAACGGTCTGGGCAAGGACGCCGCCCAGATCATCGCCCGCATCAACGGCTTCACCTATGTGAAGACCCAGTTCGACTACTACACGGGCGAGCTCAAGGTCGTCGAGACCATCCCCTACTCCGATGGTCCCCGCGCTGCCGTTAACTGCTACGGCTCCGACGACGTCCGCGAGGGCGTTGCCATCATGTGGCACGAGAACGTCGATATCTCGATCACCGGTAACTCCACCAACCCCACGCGTTTCCAGCACCCCGTCGCTGGTACCTACAAGAAGGAGCGCATCGAGGCTGGCAAGAAGTACTTCTCCGTCGCTTCTGGTGGCGGCACTGGCCGTACCCTGCACCCGGACAACATGGGCGCCGGCCCTGCCTCTTACGGCATGACCGACACCATGGGCCGTATGCACTCCGACGCCCAGTTCGCCGGTTCTTCCTCCGTGCCTGCGCACGTTGACATGATGGGTCTCATCGGCATGGGCAACAACCCCATGGTCGGTGCCACCGTCGCCTGCGCCGTCGCCGTCGAGGAGGCCCTCAAGGCCTAATCGCGCCCGCGCGATGCTCATATAGTTGAGCTTTGGAGCCGCTACCCATCTGGGTAGCGGCTCTTTTTTCTTCCAGAGGGGTAGCTAATTTGGGACGGGACTATTTTAGCTACCCCGTCGCAAGACCATCTACTACCGATATATCAGCTGCAGGGGAATATGAGTTGCAGCGAGACGGAACCGTCACGCGCCCATGACGCCCACCTGCCATATTTGCCCTTTACCGATTTGCCGAGTCTTTGCGGCCCCATTGCCGATCACCCGTGCGACAATGCGCCGGACGAGAAAGGAATCCGATGGAATCGACTGATGTACTGGTAATTGGATCTGGCATTGCGGGCCTTTGTGCCGCCATCGAAGCGGCGTGCGCGGGCGCGACCGTTGCCGTCGCAAGCGCCGGCAAGACCATGAGCGGATCGAGCTTCTTCCCGGGCACCTGGGGCCTCGGCCTTATTGGCCCCGTCGACAAAGACGACGAACAGGACCTCATCGACACCATCCAGGCCGTCGGCGGCGGCGTCGCCGACCCCGAACTCGTCCAGACGTTCGTTCACGGCATTCCCCAGGCAATTGAATGGCTCGAGCAAGACCTGGGTGTTGAGCTCCAGCGTCCGCAAAGCGCTGAAAGCGCTCAGCAAAAGCAATTTATCCCCTGCTTTGACCACAAGACGCGCATGTGGCGCGGCCTCACCCGCAAGCCCCTTGAGGACGCGTGTACGGCCCAGATCAAATCTCTCGGCATTCGCCTGCTCCCCCGCCACGAGCTTATAGACCTTGTTGAAGATACGGATGGAAAGATAATCGGCGCCACGCTCTACGATCGCGCAAACGAGCATCTCGTGCCCATGGCAGCTAAGGCCACTATCATTGCTGCGGGCGGCACCGGCGGCCTGTTCGAGCGAAGCCTTACTTCCGCCGACGTGCTCAGCTCATCACAGGCCATCGCGCTGGCGCACGGTGCGTCCCTTACCAATATAGAGTTCATGCAGATGATGCCGGGCTTCATCGAGCCCAAGCGAAACCTGGTCTTCAATGAGAAAACCTGGCGCTACGTCAAGTTCGACCAACCGGTCGATATTGCCGACGACAAGCTGGAAGATCTGCTTGAACAGCGCTCCGGATATGGTCCTTTCACCTCGCGTATGGCCTCCCACGCCATCGACCTCGTCATAGATCAAGCAGGCGCCGAAGGCCTGGCGCTCCACTACGACTTCCCCCGCGAGGACGTCCCCGAGTTTGTGCAGACCTTTGCCACCTGGCTACAAGACGAGCACGGCATCGCGCCGACCGACGAGATGCGCGTGGCGATGTATGCCCACGCCGCCAACGGCGGTATCAAAATCGACAAGACCGCGTACACGGGCGTTGAGGGCCTCTACGCCTGCGGTGAGGCAACAGGCGGCATGCACGGCGCCGACCGCATCGGCGGCTTGTCGAGTGCCAATGGCATCGTATTCGGGCGCATCGCGGGCGCATCGGCAGCTCGAGCAGCGCTGGACGCTCCCGAGGCGGCCGCTCCGATGGATATCGCCCTCCCTCAGTATGGCATTGCCACAACAGATGCCGAACGCCTGACACACAGCTTTAAGCACACGATGAGCACCTATTGCATGATCAACAGGACCGAAGCAGGTCTATCCAAGGCCCTGCAACAGCTTGAAAGCCTGAAAGACGAGGCAACGGCGCTGAGCAAGCCGCATGCCAATGACAGCGAGATCGCAGCCCTCGCCCGCCTGCAATCGCAGAATCAGCTGGCAACGGAGATGGTCAAAGCCATGCGCAAGCGAACCGAAAGCCTGGGTTCGCACTATCGATCGAATTAAACTGGACACCTATCTAGAGCAGAGCACAACTAATCGATATCTATGGGCCCCGTGACCTCGAAGTGGCACGGGGCCCATTCGTGTCCGCACGGCAGCGTATCCTTATTCTGAGTACAGAGCGGGCAAAGCGCGCATAGACAATAGATCAGCGAGGAGGAGATATGGACAGTAGAGATATCGAGAAGTGGCGTGTCGAACTTGATAGCTACGCCAATGTGGAAGACGGCGTTGAGTATTGGCTCGCACGCGATTTAATGGAACCCATGGGATACACTCGATGGGAGAACTTCGCCGAAGTTGTTAAGAGGGCAAAAGTCTCGTGCGAAACAAATAAAACTCCAGTTGATTCCCATTTTCGTGACACCACGAAAATGATAACTGCCGGTGTCGCCGCTCGCGCGGTTAAAGACTACAAGCTTACGCGCTATGCATGCTATTTAATCGCCCAAAACGGAGATTCAAACAAGCCAGAGATCGCGCTCGCCCAGGCATACTTTGCCGTGCAGACGCGCCGCCAAGAGCTCATAGAGCAGCGCTTTGCAGAGATTCAGAGCTTACAGGCGCGCCACTCGCTATCCGATTCAGAGATACAGCTCTCGGGTATTGCGTTCAAACGCGGCGTGGACTCCAAAGGATTCGCGATCATCAAGTCGAAGG
>CAUGKA010000153.1 GCA_959599615.1 uncultured Collinsella sp.
TTCTGACGAGGTGCTGATTCGTCGCTACAGCGAAAATCGCCGCCGTCATCCCATTGCCAAGCCGGGGGAGACTACGGCCGATGCCATTCAGCGCGAGCGCCTTCAGCTTCAGGGCGTGCGCGACCGAGCCGATATGATTATCGACACGAGCCGTCTGCGCACCTCTGCGCTGCGCAACAAGCTACGTATGGCATTTTCCGAGCTGTCCGACCAGCAGCTCATGGACGTCCACGTGTTCTCGTTTGGCTTTAAGCACGGCATGCCCGTCGAGGCGGACATTATGATCGACGTCCGCTTCCTGCCCAATCCGTTCTACGATCCCGAGATGCGCACGATGACCGGTCTCGATAAAAAGGTCTCCGATTTTGTTCTGGACCATCCCAAGACGCAGGAGTTTTGGAAGGCTTGGACACAGCTGCTCGATACGGTGATGCCGGGCTATATCGCGGAGGGTAAGCCGCAGCTTTCTATCGCCATCGGCTGCACGGGCGGCCAGCACCGCAGCGTTGCCATTGCCGAGGCCACGGCCCGTTACCTGGAAGGCGCTCAGTATCATGTGAGCATTTCCCACCGCGACCTGTCGCGCGCCAACACGAAGGCATAGGCCTGCATGTCGTTTACCGCCGAGGTGCGTGACGAGCTTGCGCGCTGCGAACCCGAATGTGAATACTGCGATTTGTCGACGCTTGCCGCCCTGACGCGTGTGAGCGGTACGCTTTCGTTGGCCGGCTCCGGGCGGTATCGTTTGACGGTCGCGACCGAGACGGGAGCCGTCGCGCGCACGATGATCACGCTGACGCATCGCATTCTTAAGCTCAAAACGGAATTCACCGTTCGTAAATCGGTCTTGCATAAGGTCCGTAACTATCTCATTACCCTGCCCGATCAACCCGACCTGGACAAGGCTCTGGTGCTGCTGGGCATTCTAGACCGCAGGGGAGGGCTCGTCGCTGGTGTTCCCCGACACATCGTTGCCCGTCCCTGCTGCAGGCTTGCCTACATCCGCGGCGCGCTCATCGCGGGCGGCTTCGTGGCCGATCCACGCGGCGATTTTCATTTGGAGATCGCGGTGCAGGGCGAGCAATATGCTAAGGGGCTTTGCGACCTGTTGGGGCAGATTGGGGTCCATGCTCGTGTTAATGCACGGCGGGGGTCATATGCCGTGTACATTAAGAGCGCCGAGGAAATCGAGCATCTATTAAAGCTGATTGGTGCCAAGCGCAGCGTTGCCGAGATTGAGGAGGCGCGCGCGGTCAAGTTGGTTAAGAACGATGTGAACCGTCGCGTGAACGCCGAGCTCGCCAACCAGACCAGAAGCGCCGGTGCTGCCCAACATCAGCTTGCGCTTATCGATGAGCTCGAGCAGCGCGGCCTTCGCGATGCGCTTCCGGATGCCTTGGCGGTCTTTTGCGACCTGCGCGAGCGCTATCCCGATCTGTCGCTGCGTGATTTAGGGGAGATGGCTGACCCTCCCTTGTCGAAGTCGGCCCTCTACCATCGAGTTTTGAGGCTTGAAAAGCTCATTGAAGCAAATCGGTAATTTAAAGTATCGACTTATATACGGATTTAGCTGCTATTTTATTCTTTAAAACGTTTTAACGTAAATTTGATTTTCAATTTCGACTATTCTCGTGAAATTCAAGTCAAAAAAAAGGTATATTAGGCGAGTGGTTAGTTTGTGGGCCTCAACGGCGGGCGCTGTAGCTTGCGGGGGCCTTACGAAAGGAGACACAATGGCAGTAAAGGTTGCTATTAACGGCTTCGGTCGCATCGGTCGTCTGGCTTTCCGTCAGATGTTCGGTCATGAGGGCTCCGAGATCGTCGCTATCAACGACCTCACCTCTCCCGATATGCTCGCTTACCTGCTGAAGTACGACTCCACGCAGGGCAACTACGCTCGCGATCACGAGGTCGTTGCTGGCGAGGATTCCATCACCGTTGACGGCAAGGAGATCAAGATCTACAAGGAGGCCGACGCCAACAACCTGCCTTGGGGCGACCTCGACGTCGACGTCGTTCTCGAGTGCACCGGCTTCTACACCAGCAAGGCTAAGGCTCAGGCCCACATCAACGCTGGCGCCAAGAAGGTCGTCATCTCCGCTCCGGCCGGCAGCGATCTGCCCACCATCGTGTACAACGTCAACCACGAGACGCTGACCGCTGAGGACAACATCATCTCCGCTGCTTCCTGCACCACCAACTGCCTCGCCCCGATGGCCAAGGGTCTGAACGACTTCGCTCCCATCGTGTCCGGCATCATGACCACCATTCACGCCTGGACCGGCGACCAGATGCCGCTCGACGGCCCGCAGCGCAAGGGCAACAAGCGTCGTAGCCGCGCCTGCGCCGTCAACATCGTCCCCAACACCACCGGTGCTGCCAAGGCTATCGGCCTGGTTCTCCCCGAGCTCAACGGTAAGCTCATCGGTGCCGCCCAGCGCGTCCCGACGCCGACCGGCTCCATCACCAACCTCTACGCTGTCGTTGACAAGAAGGTCACCGTCGACGAGGTCAACGCCGCTATGAAGGCCTACGCTTCCACCATCTCCGAGACCTTCGGTTACAACGAGGACGACATCGTCTCCACCGACATCATCGGCGAGACCCACGGCTCCATCTTCGACGCCACTCAGACCATGTGCTCTGACCTCGGCAACGGCCAGACCCTCGTTCAGGTCACCTCTTGGTACGACAACGAGAACTCCTACACCTCTCAGATGGTCCGCACCATCAAGTACTTCGAGAAGTTCGTTGCTTAATTTAGCTTTTAGCGAATAGCTCGTTGAGCGTCTAAAGAAGGGCGCGGCCTTATAGGGCTTACACCCTAGGGTCGCGCCCTTTTTATAGGAAATCGTCTGCCGTAATGGGAGGCAGACACGTACGAAAGGTAGAAGCAAACATGGCCTTTACCAAGAAGACCGTCCGCGACATCGATGTCGACGGCAAGCGCGTTCTCGTCCGCGTTGACTTCAACGTGCCTATCAAGGATGGCGTCGTTGGCGACACCACCCGTATCAAGGCTGCCCTGCCCACCATCAACTATCTCGTTGAGCACAACGCTCGCGTCATCCTCATGAGCCACCTCGGCCGTCCCGATGGCACCGGCTTCCAGCCCGAGCTGTCCCTCGAGCCCGTCGCCAAGAAGCTCGCTGAGCTCTCTGGTCTTGACGTTGCCTTTGTCGCCGACACTTACGGCGAGAAGGCTGCCGAGGCTGTCGCGGCCGTCGAGCCGGGCAAGGTTCTCGTTCTCGAGAACGTCCGCTTCGATAAGCGTGAGAAGAAGAACGATCCCGAGATCGCCAAGAAGCTCGCTTCCTATGGTGACGTCTTCGTTCTCGATGCCTTCGGCACCGCTCACCGCGCCCAGGGTTCTGTCGTGGGCCCCGCCGCTTACCTGCCTGCCGTCGCTGGCTTCCTGCTCGAGAAGGAGGTTGACACGCTGACCGGCATCTTCGCCGAGCCCGAGCGCCCCTTCGTCGCCATCGTCGGCGGTTCCAAGGTTTCCTCCAAGATCGGCGTTCTCGATCACCTCATCGACTCTGCTGACACCCTGATCATCGGTGGCGGTATGGCCTACACCTTCTTCCTGGCTCAGGGCCTGTCCGTCGGTCAGTCCCTCAAGGAAGAGGACTGGGTCGAGCGCGCCGGCGAGATGCTCAAGAAGGCCGAGGAGAAGGGCGTCAAGATCCTGCTCCCCATCGACAACCGCGTTGCCGATCACTTTGGCGAGGATGCTGTCCCCGAGGTTGTCGCTTCCGACGCTATCCCCGACGATCGTGAGGGCATGGACATCGGCCCCAAGACCGAGGAGCTTTATGCCGAGGCTGTCAAGGGCGCCAAGACTGTGTTCTGGAACGGCCCCATGGGCGTCTTCGAGTTCGATAACTTCGCTCACGGCACCCAGGCTATCGCCGAGGCTGTCGCCGAGGCCGACTGCACCTCGATCATCGGCGGTGGCGACTCTGTCGCAGCTGTCAACAAGTTCAGCCTGGCCGACAAGATGAGCTGGATCTCCACCGGTGGTGGCGCTTCCATGGAGCTCGTCGAGGGTAAGGCCCTGCCCGGAGTGGAGGCGCTTCTCGATGCCTAATCGCACCCTTCTTATCGCTGGTAACTGGAAGATGAACAACGACGTCGCCGAGGCCGCCAAGCTCGCCGACGAGCTGGCTCAGGCTCTGCCCGAGGTTCCGGCTGGCGTCGAGGTGCTCGTCTGCCCTCCGACCATTGACATCACCACGGTTCATGACCGCATTCAGGCTGCCCCCATCGCCCTCGGTGCACAGAACGTGTACTGGGAGGCCAAGGGTGCCTTCACCGGTGAGTCCTCTTGCGACATGCTCAAGTCCGCCGGCTGCACCTACTGCATCATCGGTCACTCCGAGCGTCGCGACTACTTCCACGAGACCGACGAGGATCAGAACAAGAAGGCCAAGGCTCTCGTTGCCGCCGGTCTTGTTCCCGTCTTCTGCTGCGGCGAGTCCCTCGAGGTCCGCGAGGCTGGCACCTATGTCGAGCACGTCGTGAACCAGGTCAAGGCTGGCCTTGCCGGTCTTGAGATCACCTGCCCCAAGCAGGTCGTCGTCGCCTACGAGCCCATCTGGGCCATCGGCACCGGAAAGACCGCTACCGCTGAGGACGCCCAGGAGGTCTGCGGCGCTATCCGTGAGACCCTCAAGGAGATGTTTGGCGAGGAGCT
>CAUGKA010000154.1 GCA_959599615.1 uncultured Collinsella sp.
CGCTGTCGTTGCCACAACATCGGCGTTGCCTTGGTCCGGACGAGACGTTGGGTAGTCATTGGGGACGTTCTTAAACGACTAGTCAAACAAGAACCTCCCCAATGACTACCCACAAAGCGAGAGTGGATGTCGTCATTTTGCGGCACTTGGGGACGTTCCTTTTGTGCCGGCAGTTTGGGACACTCCTTGCGTTAAGAGGCTGGCGTGCGTCAACCTGTTCTCATTGCAGCAAAAAATCGCCCCGTTCTCGGTTGAGGACGGGGCGATTCGTCTTTTGGACTTGTGCAGCCAGGCTTATGCAAAGCGGGAGACGAGCTCCTGGAGCACGTCGGTCATCTTGACGAGCGAACTGACCGGGACGAATTCGTTGACGCCGTGGTAGCAATAGCCGCCGGTGGAAAGGTTGGGGCAGGGCAGACCGCGGAACGACAGCTGCGCGCCGTCGGTGCCGCCGCGAATCGGCAGCACTTGGGGCTCAACGCCGCAGGCAAGGTAGGCTTCCTTGGCAACATCAATAAGCTCGGGAAAGTCACAAACGATCTCGGCCATATTTCGATATTGCTGCTTAATCTCGACCGTCACGCGCTCCTCACCCAGACGCTGGTTGAGCATCGAGGCGGCGGCATCAATAAGGTCGAGTTTCTGCTGGAACTTGGCGGCGTCGTGGTCGCGGACGATGTAGCGCGCCGTGGCGTGGTCGACGGTTGCAGATACAC
Organism: uncultured Collinsella sp.; assembly: GCA_959599615.1. GTDB lineage: Bacteria > Actinomycetota > Coriobacteriia > Coriobacteriales > Coriobacteriaceae > Collinsella. The sequence continues at coordinate 717 of CAUGKA010000154.1, forward strand.
CCTCAAGGTGATAAAAGCCCTCGTAGCCTTCCGTATACTCCGGGCGCTGCACGTAGGGGAGCAACGCGTTGAAGTCGCAGAACAGATTGCCTGCGTTGACCATACGGCCCTTGGCGTCGCCCGGGTGGATGGACTGGCCCTCAAAGCGGACGGTCGCCTCGGCGGCGTTAAAGCACTCCCACTCCAGCTCGCCGATGGGGCCGCCGTCGACCGTGTAGGCGTACTTGCAGCCAAAGGTATCGATATCCAACAGCTCGGCTCCGTGGCCGATCTCCTCGTCAGGGCAGAAGCAAATGCCGAGTGCGGGATGGGGCAGAGAAGGGTCCTGAGCGATACGTGCGACAAGCGACATGATCTCGGCGACGCCTGCCTTGTCGTCCGCGCCCAGCAGTGTGGTGCCATCGCTGCAGACCAGGTCCTCACCCGCGAGGTCGTTCAGGGCGGGAAGCTTGACGGTACTCATGGCAACGGGCTTACCGTCAACCGTGCCGCAGACCAGGTCGCCGCCTTCGTAGTGTACGATGTGCGGCTTCACGCCGGCGCCCGGTGCAACTTCGGTGGTGTCGAGATGGGCGATCAGGCCCAGGGCGGGCTTGTCCTCAGCGCCCGCACTTGCGGGGATATGCGCGCAGACATAGGCATGCTCGGTCACGTGGGCATCTTCCGCACCAAGCTCGCGCAGCTCTTCAGCCAGCACGTTGGCAAGGTCAAACTGAACGGCGCTCGAAGGTACCTGGTCGCAGTTTGCATCCTCGGACTGCGTGTTGATCTGGACGTAGCGCAAAAAGCGCTCGAGGACATCGGGGTTCGTGGTGGTGTTTTCCATAAAGACCGCTCCAATCTTGGTCGTCGTGTGCAACAAGAACTCTAGCACGGTATGCCACGGCATACCGCGACGCTTGGATGGGGTAGAATCAGCCATTGAGTGCAGAAGGGACGGAAGATCATGGATACGACAAATAGCTCGCGCGAACTACATCTGACGGTGGCGAACGAAGACTACTTGGAGTGCATGGTTCGCATTGAAAGCGAAGAGGGGGAAACCAACGGCGTGCGATCGGTCGACATCGCGCAGCGCCTTGGCGTCTCCAAGGCATCGGTCAATAAAGCGGTTTCGGCGCTCAAGGCATCCGAGCTTGTCGAGCAATCGCACTATGGCAAGGTAATCCTGACCGATCGCGGCCGCGAGGTTGGCACGGCTATCTGGTACCGTCATCGCCTCATCCGTACGTTTTTGGTTCAGGAGCTCGGTGTCGAATTTGAGCGAGCCGATTCCGAGGCCTGCATGATGGAGCATGCGCTATCCGAGGACACGATGAGCCGCTGGCTCGCCTATCTCGAAAAGCAGGGAATCAGCGTCGAGGAATAGCGGGATATATATGGATACGAGTTATTACAACCGCTTTGGTGCCGAGGAACTTACGCGCCGCTTGTCGAGCGAGACCTTGTTGGCGCAGGGCCCCATGGGCAGTGTTCTGTTGAGTGAGTACGACGCCGCCGATATTCCACCGGCGTTTTGGAATCTGGCGGAGCCGCAGACCGTTTCTCGTATCCATCGCTTGTATGTCGCCGCCGGTGCGCAGGTGCTCATTACCAATACCTTTCAGGCATCAAGCTATGCCCTCAAGCACGACCAGATTGCGCCGTCCGTGGCGGAGGTCAATCGCGGGGCCGTCGACGATGCCCGCCAAGCGCACCCTCAGCTGCTGCTGGGCTCGATGGGTCCGATCGGTATTGAGTGGTTTGCCGAGGACTCTGCCGAGTTTCGTGAGATCCGAGGCATTGCGCGCGAACAGGCGCACGCCTTGCTCAATGCTGGTGTTGATGGTCTGCTGATCGAGACGGTGACGTCTATCCGTAATTTGCAGCCCATGCTTGCCGGCGCTCGAGATGCCGCTGACGGCATGCCTGTCCTGGTGAGTTTTGTCGTTGATGACAAAGGCGACCTGTTGGGCGATGGCCTCAACATCGAGGCAGCCGTTTTGTACGCCGAAAAACACGGCGCAAACTCGGTTGGTGTTAATTGCTGTTCGCTTGCGGCCGCGAACGCGGCGGTGCCTAGGATGGTTGCATCGGCGACTACTCCCGTCACGGTGCGTCCCAACGTGGGCGATCCGGTCCAGACTCAGGATGGCCCCGTATGGCACGAGAACCCCGAAGCTTTCGCGCGCGCATGCATCGAATGGAGACATGCCGGTGCCGCAATGGTGGGCAGTTGCTGTGGAACCACGGCAATCACTACGGCAGCGATGGCCGAGGCGCTCGATATATAAAGGGCAAAACCGCTCCATACGGGGCGGTTTTTTTATTGCCTGCATGTCCTCGGCAGCATTTGCCCAAATGGTGAATGCTGGTGCCGGCAGGTTGCCGAGCGTGTATCGCGGGTATACCTCATGCGTACCATGATCCAAACACTGTGAGGTGTCTGCGCGTGTGCGCGATAATTCATTTTGGAACTGACGGTTGGCGCGCTCGCGTCGATGAGGACTTCACTGCCGATAACGTTGCCCGTATCGCCGATGCCGTCGGCGAGTTGTGGCAAAAGACCAATCCGGGCAAAACGGTATATATAGGGTTCGACACTCGGCCCCTGGCGCGCGAGTTCGCTGAGCTTGCGGCGGGTGTGCTAGCAGCGCACGGGCTAGACGCCGTGCTCGCTTCGCGACCTGTTCCGACCCCTGCCCTTACGTGGGCGGCGGCTTATGACGGTGAGGCGTGCGGCGCGCTCATGGTGACGGGGTCCCATCATCCGCAGGGTTATCTGTGTCTCAAGATTCGCATGGGTGACGGCTCGACCGCCAACCAGGATGTCATCGAAGAGCTCGAAGAGACCATGGCTCCCGAGCCAATGGGGATCGAGGGGCAATATCGCACCGCGGATATCATTCCTGACTATATGCAAGCGGTGGCATCGTTTGTCGATGCCGAAGCCATCCGCGCCGCGCACCTGCGCGTGGTTGTTGACCCCATGGGCGGCGCAGCCCAGGGCTATCTAGCCGACTTGCTGCGCGAGCTTGGCGTTGAGGTGCACGAGATTCACGCCGGGCAGGCGCCTGACCAAGAAGATATCTGCCCCGACCCCGTTGAGCCGTGGGTGGACGCTTGCGAGCATACGGTTATCGAGGACGGAGCTTGCGCTGGCCTGGTGACCGACGGCGACGCCGACCGTATCGGCGCGGTTGACGAGCGCGGCAGATATATACATCCGCATCAGATCATGGCGCTCGTTTTGGGCGACTTGGTTCAATTTCGTAATTTGGAGGGGCGCGTCGTCGTCAATCTTTCGTGCTCGACGCTCGTGCGTCGCATTGCCGAGGCGCTTGGCTGCCGCGTGACCGTCAAACCAGTCGGTTTCAAATATATAGCGGCAGAGATGAAGAAGGGTGGCGTCCTCATGGGCGGCGAAGAAGCCGGTGGTATCGGCATCGCCGCGCATATGCCCGAGCGCGATGGAATCCTCGCCTGTCTGATTCTGTGTGAGCTTATGGCAAAGACGGACGCGCCTTTGGGCGTTCTGGTCGACCAACTCGAGGACAGTTTTGGTAAGACGAGTTACGGTCGACGCGACTTGCGACTTGAGGCCGAAGATGCCGAAACGTTACGAACCCTGCTGCCGGGCGTAAACCCCAAGTCGATTTGTGGCAAGGTGCCGCAAAACGTTAGTCATATGGATGGCTTGCGTTTAGCATTCGAGGATGACACGTGGCTGCTGGTCCGTCCTAGCGGGACCGAACCAGTGGTGCGCGTCTACGCCGAGGGGTTCTCGGTGGAAGAACGTGATGAGTTGCTCGATGCTGGCTGTGCTTTAGCTAGGGGAACGTATCCGCTTTAACCATGAGACTGCCTTATATAAAGAGATGCTCGGTGAGCGGTAGTTAACGGCTGGCAAACGTTAGTCGGATCCCAAATTGTGTAGGAAATGTGTACGCCCAGATTCCCGCCCCCGGCGCCCCTCCGGT
>CAUGKA010000155.1 GCA_959599615.1 uncultured Collinsella sp.
TGCTTCTTGTCGGCCGCATGCTCGATCGCATGCATCTTGTCGAGCATATCGTGAATCTTTGCGGGATCGAAGTTCTCGAAAATCTTGGTAAGCAGCTCGGCGGCCTGGACGGCGAGGTCGGCGCAGGCGACGTAGTTGTCAAAGTAGAACGAATCGGGTTTCTTTGCCATGAGTGGGTCCTTTCGAGGCGAAGACGGGTGGGTGAGGTGTTACGGTCCGGATGGACGTTCGGTTTGATTAGATGAACATCATGAACAGCTTGGCCATGACAAAGCTGATGAGTCCGCAGGCGGGGAAGGTGAAGAACCAGGTGAACATCATGTCCTTGACGACGCCGAAGTTGATGGCCGAGAGGCGTTTGACGGCACCGACGCCCATGATGGCGCAGGTCTTGATGTGCGTGGAGGACACGGGGATGCCGGTAAGGGTGGCAAGCAGCAGGTTCGCGGCGCCCGCCAGGTCGGCGGAGAAGCCCTGGTACTTTTCGAGCTTGACCATGCTCTGGCCAACGGACTTGATGATGCGCTCGCCGCCCACGCTGGTGCCGATGCCCATGGTGGCCGAGCATAGCAGCATAATCCAGATGGGGATGCCGGCATCGCCGACGCTCGTCTGGCCGCTGGCAAAGGCCACGCCTAAAAAGAGCACGCCGATGAACTTCTGTCCATCCTGCGCGCCGTGCATAAAGCTCATGGCCGCAGCGCTCGCGATCTGAGCGTATTTAAAGAAGACATTGGCACGTCGCCTGTTGGCGGCGGCGAAAAGAATCGAGACGAGCTTGCACAGGACCCAGCCCATGACAAAGCCCAGACCGATGGAGAGCGCCAGGCCGTAGATGACCTTCATCCACTCGTGGACGTTGACGCTGCTCGCACCGCCGAGGGCGATGGCGGCACCGGTCAGGCCGGCGATAAGGCTGTGGCTTTGCGAGGTGGGGATGCCAAAACGCGACGCTGTGGCGCCGTAGACGACGATGGAGAACAGCGCCGCGCACAGACAGGCGAGCGCCATGGTGCTGTTTCCGCCAAAGTCGACAATATGGGAGATGGTGTTGGCGACGCTCGCGTTAAAGTGCGTCATGATGAGCACGCCCAAGAAGTTGAATGCGGCACTCATGAGAATGGCGGCGCGGGCGGGCATACAACGCGTGGTGACGCAGGTCGCGATGGCGTTGGGCGCGTCGGTCCATCCGTTGACGAAGATGGCGCCGAGTGCGAGGATCACGGTGACGGCAAGGACTGGGTTCGACACAAGTTGGCCGAGGAAGGTTGAGAACGTTACGTCCATGTATGGGCTTTCTCGAAGTTTGCAGACACGTTACAAAAACATGATAAATCGTATCACCTCCTGTGGGCTTCTTTACCGAGTTCTGATGGGAGAAGTGAATTTTTTGGCACTAACATTGAATATTAGCCCTGTTGACCGCGGGTGTTCTTTTTGCTAACACGTCGTGCGGACGTGCACATGCGGTCCGACACGCCAAAACCACAGCCTGTTCGCTTTACAATATACAAACATGCGTTCGATAATAGGAGCATGGAATATCGACAGACAGATGGCAAAACTCGGCGCGTGCACAAGCAGTATGTGGACGTCGTGGCCCGCATCCTCGCGGGCGGACAAGTCGTGCCGGTCACCGTCTGCTGGGTCGACGGTCGCTGCTTTACGATTGACGAGATTGTCTCGTCCACGGGTTTTGGCTTAACGGTCCACGGTGTTCGTACGGCAACGTATAAAGTTCGTTTTGGCGGGCATGCGACCGAGTTGTATCTGGAGGACCAGGCGCGCGAACGGCCGGACGGCTCGCAGGCCCACGTGATGCGTTGGTGGGTCTGGGCGTTTGACCGCACGCTCGAGGGCGAGCGCCGTAGGTAGGGACGCACGGCGTTCGGGTACAATGGTAGGAATCTTGTCATCTGCTGCGCCGTCATTCGCGGCGCTTTTTGAAAGGACGAAGCTATGAACGATATCCAGGGCTATCAGAACGGCCCCGTCGAGACCGGCGCAAGCCGCGCCAAGGAGATGTCGCCGCGCGCGTACAATCTCGCCATGTCTGCCCTGATCTTCTTGGGCTTTTGCGCCATGGGCGCCGGCGCCTACTTTACGAGCACCATGTCGTTTGCGCGCATGATGATGAGCGGGGCCGCCCTGCCGCTGGTTTTTGGCTCGTTTATCCTGACCATTGTCGGCATCGTCATGATGTCAGCTGCCGCCAGCAAGCAGTCCGTGGGCCTGTCCCTTGTGGGCTACGTAATCTTTGCGAGTACCTTTGGCCTGACCGCGTCGTTTGGCCTTGCCAACTACGACCTGCCCACCATCAACACTGCCTTTATCGCCACGGCCGCCATCACCTTTGTCTTTGGCGCCTTGGGCGTGACGTTCCCCAAGTTTTTCCAGCGCGTATATGGCATCGGTTTTGGCATTCTGCTCGCCACTATTCTGGTTGAGATCGTGCTGATGTTCATGGGCGTCTCGCAGACCATCACCGACCTGATCGTGATCGTGGTGTTCGCCGGCTTTATTGGTTACGACACCTATGTTGCCACGACGGTGCCACCCACGCTGCCCAATGCGGTGCTCATGGCGTCCAACCTGTTCGTGGACATTATCAACGTGTTCCTGCGCATCCTGAACATCCTCGGTCGTCGCGACTAGCGCGGGGGATTGCAGCGTTTCTTGTCGGACGCGGTAAAACGATGCGAAAGGCGGTCCTGCGGGGCCGTCTTTTTTGTGCGCGGCGGGGTATCATGGATGGGAAAAAGCCGATAGCGGCAGCGACAGGAAAGGTGACCACTTATGGCAGACGTCGACAACAGGAACCGTAACCGCAGGCCCAACCGCGCGGGACAGCCCAACCCCAAGCGCGAGGCCCGCGCCAAGGCCGCCGAGCGTCACGTGGCAACTGTGTCCGAGGCGTGTGCCAAGGATATCGAGCGCTCGCTTGCCGGCGTTCGCGAATTCGACGGTATGCCTGCCGGCTTTGTCGCGGCGATGAAGGCCACGGCCCAGAAGGCAGCGGCTGCCGAGGAGCCGGTTGCCGAGGAGTCTGAGTCCGCTGAGGTTGCGTCCGCCGAGGCTGAGGTTGCGTCCGCCGAGGCTGAGGTTGCGGCTGAACCTGCGCCCGCAGAGGAGACCGACGAAGTCGAGTCCGCGCCTGCTGCTGAGGAGCCCGCTCCGGTCCTGCCCGAGGTCACTGTGCTTGATGCCTCCGCCACGCAGGCAATCCTCGATAACGGTCGCGGCTATGCGCAGTTCTGCGACATGGCCGTGCTCGCCTTTGCCTCGTTTACCAATCCGGGCGGTGGATATATTCAGGGTTATCTGGGCCAGGAGGCCACGCTGTGCGCCGATTCGTATCTGTACAACGTTCTCGATAAGCAGCGTAAGTGGTACGGCGAGAACCGTCGCCGCAACATCAACTGCGAGCTCTACCGCAACCGTGCGCTGGTGGTGCCTGCGGTGCGCTTCGACCGCAACCACGTGCATGCATACGCCGACGTGATCGTGGCCGCCGCGCCCAACGTTAGGCGCGCCCGCCAGGAGTATCGCGTGAGCGACGATGCTCTGCTGGATGCCCTGCGCGACCGCATCCGCTTTGTCCTTGCCATCTGCGATGAGCTTGGTCGCGAGAAGCTCGTGCTGGGTGCTTGGGGCTGCGAGAACAACGGCTTTGATGCCGAGGCCGTGGCCGAGCTCTTCCGCAAGGAGCTCGCGTCGGGCGACTTCAAGGTCAAGCAGGTCTTCTTTGCCGTGCCCTCTACGCGCTGGGATGAGGACTTTGCCAAGTTCGAGCACGTGCTGGCAAACTTCCCCGAGCGCAACGAGGAGTCCTATGCCCAGGTTGCCGCCCGCGCCGCAGCCGCTCGCGCCGCCGAGCAGGCCCAGACAGCAGTCGAGGATGATGAGGACGAGGATGACTGGCGCAAGTACCTGTAAGCGGTGCGCGCGATGTGATATGCCAAGCCGACGGGAGGGGTTGCCCCCGTCGGCTTTTTACTGAATGAGGAGCTCAAGATGAAAAACGTTCTGTGCTTTGGTGACAGCAACACCTATGGCTATGATCCGGCGGGTATGCGCGACGGTACCGCAGTGCGCTATGCGCAGGATGTGCGCTGGTGCGGCGTGGTGCAGCGTGACCTGGGTGAGGGCTGGCATGTGATTGAGGAAGGTCTAAATGGTCGCACGACGGTGCGCGACGATATGTGCCATCTGGACACCAACCTCAACGGCATTCGCGCGCTTCCGATGCTGCTCGAGGCCCATAAGCCGCTGGATGCGATCGTGATCATGCTGGGCACCAACGACTGCAAGACGGTCTTTGGCGTGACGGCCTCCGATATTGCCCGCGGCGCCATGGCGCTGATTCGCGCCGTCCGCGCGTTTCCGTGGACCGACGCTGCGCCTTGTCCGCGCATTCTGTTGATGGCTCCTATCAAGATTAAGCCGCAGATCGCCGATGTGTATATGACCGACTTTGACGATCATTCCGTTGAGGCATCTGAGCATTTTGGTGAGTACTACGCGCATGTGGCCGAGCAGTTTGGCTGCGACTTTTTGAATGCCGCCGACTTTGCCGAGCCGGGCGATATCGACTATCTGCATATGATGCCCGAGAGCCACGAGAGCTTGGGACATGCCGTGGCAGCCAAGCTCAAAGAGATGCTCGGTGAGTAG
>CAUGKA010000156.1 GCA_959599615.1 uncultured Collinsella sp.
CCACAAACCTGGTAACCGTCCTCTTTTTGGGCCTTTTTGGACCCCCGGGTTTCCGTAAAACCCAAAAAGCGGGTCCGGATCGCTCGACCGGGCCCCGCTGGGGGTAGCGAGCACAATCGAGGTGTAAGAAGCAAGAGAGGGCCATCGCCTAGAATCGTCAGCGCCTAGATATTCAACGAGAGGAAAGACAGTGGTCCGCAGCGACATGCTACCCCAGCCGGACCGGGGGCTCGGCCTCGACCGGCCCCAGACCGAGGCATTTCACCGACGAGTTCAAGAGGAAGATAGTCGATCTCCACAACGCCGGAAAGCCCAGGCGCGAGGCCATGGACGAGTGCGACCTCGACAAGAGCACCGTGGAGAGGCGGGTCAAGTCGATAAACGAGACCGGCTCGCCGCGCGCCGCCGACAACCGCACGCCCGAGTAGAACCGGATCCTGGAGCCCGAGCGCGAGAACCGCAGGCTCCGGATGGAGGTCAACGTCTTAAGACGAGCGGCGCCAGCATACGCTCGGAAGTCAGGGCCATGGCGGCCAACGGGGGGCCGCTGCCCCATATCGGCGCAGCGCTGGCATCGAGGCCTTCTGACCTGTGTCAAGATTTCAGACACGCATGCTCGAGAAATCAAGCGGCCATAGGCATGGCCTCGAGCTTGGGCTCGGTTCTCTCGAAGAAGGCCGCCATGGCCTCGGCCGGCACCTTGTAGCCGATCGTCGAGCGGGGCCTTCGGCGGTTGTAGTACGCCTCGATGAACTCGACCACCGCGTGCTTGGCGGAATCCCTGGTCGGGAAGCTGCGCCTGTAGTACATCTCGTTCTTCAGCGTGGCGAGGAACGACTCGGCCACCGCGTTGTCGTGGCAGTTGCCGGTGCGGCTGCAGGACAGCCGCACGTCGTTGTCGCGCGCCCATTCGGCCAGAAGCCTGCTGGTGTACTGGGCGCCGTGGTCGGCGTGGAATATCGCGTTGCCGGCCACGTAGCCGCGCGATTTGGCCGACGCCAGCGCCGAAACCACGATGTCGGCGGTCATGCGCTCGGAGAGCGACCAGCCCACCACCATGCGGGTGTTGAGGTCGATGACCGTCGACAGGTACAGCCATCCCTCGCCGGTGCGCAGGTAGGTGATGTCGCCCACGAGCTTGTAGGTTGGAACGGGACTGGTGAAGTCGCGGCTCACCAGGTCGGGCCGGGGCCTGGCCTTCGGGTCGGGGATGGTGGTGCGCTTCCTGGCGTTGGGCGTGCAGCCGCGTATTCCCAGCTCGCGCATCAGCTTGCGCACCCTGTACAGGGTCAATCCGGAGAACTCGCCGGGCAGGAAGCATTTCACGAACCGGAAGCCGAACCTGCGGTCCGACTCCAGCCACACGCGCCGGACCGCCTCGCGCTCGGCCGACCAGTTTTCTCGCGGGCAGCCGTTGGAGAGCCACGAGTAGAAGCCCGATCGGCTCACGCCGAGCACGCGGGCCATCATTTTCACCGGGAATTCGGCCTTCTCCGCCAACATCATCCGGTAGCATGCGGCTACGCCTGGCTTTTGGCGAAGAAGGCCGCGGCTTTTTTCAAGAAGGCGTTCTCCATCTCGAGCTCGCGTATGCGCCTTTTCGCCTCGCGAAGCTCGCGGTCCTCGGCCTTGGGGTCGGGCCCGCCGGCAAGCTCGCGCCGGCGGTTCTGCACCCACTTGTTCACGGTCTTGGAATTCAGGCCCAGTTCTGCGCAGCATTCCGTTATCGGCCTGCCCGTCGAGATGATGTAGTCGGCGGTCTCGCGCCTGAACTCGTCGGTGTACTTGGCGGCTGGGTTGGACATAGCATACCGTCCTCTCGGTCGTCGATGAATGCATTCTAAAGGATTGGGCCTCTAGCATGCGTGTCCGAAAAGACGATACAGGTCAGACAACCCAATCAGACGTCGTCTCGAGCGCGTCCTCTGCACGGTCGAGCGTGCTTCTGGCCTTGGCACCCTGTTTGAACCACGAGCGCAGGTCCTCGAGCGTGCTGCCCGCTGCATACACCTTGATTTTGCGACCGCCTTTCGTGGTCACCGTGCAACGGTCGCCGCTCTCGCTGTTCTCGTGCGCCGTGACCTTCTTGAGGTAATCGCGACGGAACGCCACGACGCGGGCATTGCTGATCTCGATGAACCAATCATCGTCGACAAGCGAAGTGCCCGTGGTACCTCGACTTGCCATCTCCTCGGCGAAGGAGAAGCCGAGTTCGCGCTCCTGCCTGCCGATCTCGAGGATGCCGCGGGCGGGCATGCTGAGCATGAGCAGGGGCAGGAGTCCCCCTATGAACAGGAAGAGGAACGGGACGAGCAAGAGCAGACGAGCACCGGCATCGGTGAAAACAGCCATGAAGGCGATCACGAGCGAGAAGACGAGCGCCATGCCGTTGAAAACAATCGTCAACGGCTTGACGGCAGACCAACACAGGCCCGCCTTGGTCATGGGACCGTCGACGGCGTCCGAGACTTCGATGCCCTCTTCCTCCAGACGGGCGAGGAGGTTGAGCGAGCACACCCCCTCGAGGCTTATCGAGCAGAACTTTCGATCGCCCTCGAACAGGTCGATCCTCATCATCTGCGTGTGAAGCGTTGCATGGGTGATGTTGCCGAACGTCGTCTCCTTGCGGATGCCGAAGGCGTTACGCGAGAGAATTCGTTCACCGTCCACGTCGATGCGCGGGATGCTCAGCAGGGCCCAGATGGCCATGCCCGCAAGTGCCATGGCGTGGCCGAACCACACAAGCTCGTGGCCCCACTCGCCCAGCGAAACGCCCTGCCAGACGTAAACACCCAACATGAGCAGCTCGAACGCGACCGCGCAGCAGGCGATGATCGTGCGGATGGCAGCGGGCATGCGCACCGTGAAGCGATCGAGGCTGTCCGTCGCCTCACTGCGCTCACGCGCGCCGCGACGGGCGACCCATGCAGTGAGCGGACCGACGATGAACACCACCATCGCCACGCGCAGGAACGATTCGAGTATGTCGCCCATATTAACCACCATCCCAATAGAAAACGTGAATTTGGGAGACTATAGCAGAGCGAAGCGATCTGCACGGCATCGTCCGGGTGTTTTCGGCATACGGTGGAAACCAGCGGCAGCGGACGTTGAGAACTCACCCAAAAGACGCGATTCGACCGAAGCGATTCTTCTTGACTTGGTCTCAATGTGATACGACATGCGCCACTACCTGCGCGGTCTAGCGGCCCTGATCGAAGAGGGTCACACCGATGAGGCGCTCGAGCGCATCGACGCGCTCTGCGAGACCAACGACCGCACCGCCGTGCGCCGCTACTGCGCCAACGAAACGGTCAACATTGCGCTCTCGTCGCTTTCCGCGGACATCAACGCGCACGGCATCACCGCCGACCTACGCGCCGCCGTGCCCGAAACCGTCCACGTGGGCGATGTCGATCTGTTCAGTGTGGTATCGAACGCCCTGGACAATGCCATCGCCGCGGCGAGCGCCGCCCCCGAAGGCAAGCGGTTTGTCGACCTGGACCTTCGCTACGAAGACGGTCAGCTTCTATTGCTGGTTTCCAACACGTTTGGCCGTGCGCCGCACATGGTCGACGGCATGCCCGTGGCTCAGCACACTGGGCACGGCTTTGGCACCAAGAGCATTAAACTTGCCGTCGAGCGTATGAACGGCAACTGCCAGTTCCGCATTAACGGCGACCGGTTTGAGCTGCGCGCCGTGATGTAGGGGCTGCCGCCAGCCTCGCTACAGCGGTGCAGCCGCCGGGGTCAGCTGCTTAATGTAGGCCCACATGCGCTGCTTGGCGGCCTTGTCGGTGAGCGCTGCCTCAAAACCGTCGAGTGCCAGCACGCGGCGCCCCTGCACATGGGCGACCAGGCCGGGCTTGAGCATGGCGGTGTCAAAGTCATCAATTGCCACAAGCATGTCGGCATAGGTCTCGCGCATGACATCGGCCGCACTGTTGTCCAGCAGCAGCACCGCCTCGGGGTCCAAGGTCTCCAGCGCCTCGCGGAACAGGTCACACGTCAGGGCCTCGCCCGCCGCGACCGCTCCGTCGCCCGCGCCGGCGACGCTTGCCAGCACGCAAAAATCCTCGGGGGCATATCCGATAGCGCCGAGCGCCTTGCGCAACGCGGCGCCATCCGCGCCGGCAGCCAGCTCGCCGCCCGAGCACTCGGCTTCATCCAAATCGCCTTTGACCAGCACAATCGGCGAGCACGCGTTGCCCGCGATACGCACACCGCGATCTGCAAGCGACGCGAGCTCCTGCTCGGTCGCCTGAGCGATGGCTTCTTTTTTCTGGCTTTGTGACGTGGGCATGCGCTCTCCAATCGTTTGCGTGCCCACCATTATATAAAAGAGCCGCCCGCGAGTGGTTGCTTTGCGGGCCGCTGGGTATAAGCACGGTCGTACTGAGTTTTACGCGGCCGAGCCGCGTCGTATTATGGAGGTCACCATGGCTGACATTAAGCAGATTACCCCCGAGAACTTCGGCGCTGTCGTCAACGATAGCCTGCCCGTACTGGTTGATTTTTGGGCCCCGTGGTGCGGCCCCTGCCGCTCGCTCTCGCCCATCGTAGACGAGGTTGCCGACGAGCTGGCCGGCAAGTTGGCTGTGGCCAAGTGCAACGTCGACGACAACCAGGACCTGGCCATGATGTATGGCGTCATGAGCATC
>CAUGKA010000157.1 GCA_959599615.1 uncultured Collinsella sp.
CCGCGACTTTGCACTTGTACACCTGGCTCTTGTTGGTGAACACTAGCAGCTCGTGCGTGTTGGCAGACGGGAACTCGATGAACGGCTCATCGCCGTCCTTGTACTTGAGCGCCGCCGCCTTCTTGAGCACGCGGTCCGTCATCTTCTTGAGGTAGCCATCGCGCGAAAGCATGATGGTAACCGGGTACTCCTCGACCTCAGGCTCCAAGCTTACCTCGATAACCTCATGGGGCTCGATCCTGCCCGTGCGGCGCGGCATCACGTACTTCTTGTTGACCGCTGCTAGCTCGTCGCTGATGACCTTCTTGATGTTCTCCTCGCTGGAGAGGATCTCCTCAAGCTCGGCAATCTCGCCCTCGAGCTTGGCGATGTCCTTGGTGCGGTTGAGGATGTACTCCTCGTTGATGTTGCGGAGCTTAAGCTCGGCGACAAACTCGGCCTGGGTCTCGTCGATGTCGAAACCCTTCATAAGGTTGGGTACAACCTCTGCCTCGAGCTTAGTGCCGCGGATGATGGCGATGGCCTTGTCGATGTCGAGCAGAATTGCCTCAAGGCCGTGCAGCAGGTGCAGGCGCTCGGACTTTTTGCCCAGGTCAAAGTTAATGCGGCGACGCGTGGACGCAATACGCCACTTGACCCACTCGTGCAGAATCTGGCGCACGCCCATAACACGGGGATAGCCGTCGACGAGCACGTTGAAGTTGCACGAGAACGAATCCTGCAGCGTGGTCGAGCGATAGAGCTTGGCCATGAGCTTGTCGGGGTCGACGCCGCGCTTAAGGTCGATGGCGATGCGCAGACCCGAAAGGTCGGTCTCGTCGCGGATGTCGGCGATCTCCTTGACCTTGCCCTCCTTGGAGAGCTTGACGATGCGTTCGATGATGACATCGGTCTTGGTGGTGTAGGGGATCTCGTACACCTCGATGATGCGCTCTTCGGGAATCCAGCGCCAGCGGGAGCGAATCTGGAAGCTGCCAAGACCGGTCTCGATGATCTTCTCCATCTCCTCGCGGCGGTAGATAATCTCGCCGCCGGTCGAGAAGTCGGGCATGGGCATGTACTCGAGCAGGTCGCAGTCGGGGTCCTTCAGGTAGTGCATCGTGGCGGTGCAGACCTCGTTGAGGTTGAAGCCGCAGATATCGGACGCCATAGCGACGCCGATGCCCTTGTTGGCCGAGACGAGGATGTTGGGGAACGTGGTGGGCAGCAGACGCGGCTCCTTCATGGCACCGTCGTAGCTGTCAACGAAGTCGACCGGGTCCTTGTCGATGTCTTTGAAGATCTCGGCGCTGATGGGGGAGAGCTTGGCCTCGGTATAACGCGAGGCGGCGTAGCTCAGGTCGCCCGAATAGTACTTGCCAAAGTTGCCCTTCGACTCCACGAAAGGAGCAAGCAGCGCCTCGTTGCCCGTGGCCAGGCGCACCATCGTCTCGTAGATGGCGGCGTCGCCGTGTGGGTTGAGCTTCATGGTCTGGCCCACGATGTTGGCGCTCTTTTGGCGCTCGCCCTTGAGCAGGCCCATCTTGTACATAGTGTAGAGCAGCTTGCGGTGCGAGGGCTTAAAGCCGTCGATCTCGGGGAATGCACGCGAGACGTTGACGCTCATAGCGTAGGGCATGTAGTTGACCTCGAGCGTCTGCGTAATCGGCTGGTCGGTGACCTCGGAGTGCAGGCCGATGACGTTCTCGGCGTTGACCTGCTTTTTCTTGGGCTGGTTCTTCGTCTTCTTCTTTGCCACGATTTCCTCTTGAACTTCTTATGGGCCGTCGTTATCGATTTGCTGCTACTGCAGGTCCAGCTGGTCCAGGTATTCCTTGCCGTGCTCGGAGATGTGACGCTTGCGGCCCGTCTCGTCGTTGCCCAGCAACAGGTTGAACATGGTCTCCATCTTGGTGACGTCCTCGGGTTCTACCTTGATCAGGCGGCGCGTCTCGGGGTTCATGGTGGTGAGCCACATCATGTCCGGATCGTTCTCACCAAGACCCTTGGAGCGGTTGATCGAGCACTTCTGGTCGCCGATCTCTTTGAGGATGCCGTTCTTCTCGAGCTCGGTGTAGGCAAAGTAGGTCTTCTCTTTGCAGTTGATCTCGTAGAGCGGCGACTCGGCGATATACACGTAGCCCTCGTCGATAAGCGTGGGCACCAGGCGATAGAGCATGGTGAGCACAAGCGTGCGGATGTGATAACCGTCGACGTCGGCGTCCGTACAGATGATGACCTTGTTCCAGTTGAGGTTGTCCAGGTCAAAGGCGCCAAGGTTCTTGATGCGCTTGTCCTTGATCTCCACACCGCAGCCCAGCACGCGCATGAGGTCCATGATGATGTCGGACTTAAAGATGCGCGGGTAGTCCTCTTTCAGACAGTTGAGGATCTTGCCTCGGACGGGCATAACACCCTGGAACTCGGCATCGCGCGAGGTGCGGATGGCGCCTGCTGCCGAGTCGCCCTCTACGATGTAGATCTCGCGACGGCTCTTGTCCTTGGAGCGGCAGTCGATGAACTTCTGCACGCGGTTGGCCATATCGGTCTTTTGCTGCAGGTTGGTTTTGATGCTCTGGCGCGTCTTTTCGGCATTCTCGCGCGAGCGCTTGTTGATGAGCACCTGCTCCATGATCTTGTTGGCGGCGTCTTTGTTCTCGATCAGATAGGTCGAGAGGCGCTCCTTAAAGAATGCCGTCATCGCCTGCTGGATAAAGCGGTTATTGATGGCCTTCTTAGTCTGGTTTTCGTAGGACGTCTGGGTGGAGAAGCAGTTGGTCACCAGCACCAGACAGTCCTGGACGTCCTGCCACTTAATGCCGCTCTCGTTTTTGTTGTACTTGCCCTGTTGCTTGATGTAGGCATCGATGGCGCTGGTCAGAGCACTACGGGCGGCCTTTTCGGGCGAACCGCCGTTCTCGAGCCATGACGAGTTGTGGTAGTACTCCTGCATCATGAAGGTGCGCGAGAAGCACATGCACGCGGTGATCTTTACGTTGTAGTCGGGCAGATCCTCGCGGTCGCGACCGCGGCGGTCGGCCTCGATAAAGAAGGGCTCGGTAAGGTAGTCGGTACCGACCTTCTCGAGCACGTAGTCCTCGATGCCCTTGGGGTAGCAAAAGTCCTCTTCGGAAAACTCGCCATCGTCGCCCTCAATGCGCAGGCGGAAGGTCACGTTGGCGTTGACCACGGCCTGACGGCGCATGGTCTCGCGATACCAGTCGTGAGGGATGCTAATCGAGGTAAAGACCTCAAGGTCGGGGCGCCACTTGATGGTGGTGCCGGTGCGGTCCTCGTCGCTGGGCTCAATCTCGAGTGCCTTCTTCTTGGCGCCGACGACCTTGCCCTTCTTAAAGTGTAAGGAGTACTTGTTACCGTCACGCCAAACCGTGACGTCCATGTACTCGGAGGCGTACTGGGTCGCGCAGGAGCCCAGGCCGTTGGTGCCGAGCGAGAAGTCGTAGTCGCCGCCCTGGTTGTTGTTGTACTTGCCGCCGGCGTAGAGCTCGCAGAAGACGAGCTCCCAGTTAAAGCGCTTCTCGGAAGGGTTCCAGTCGAGCGGGCAGCCACGGCCGTTGTCCTCTACCTGAATGGAGCCATCGCGAAAGGCGGTAAGGGTGATGAGCTTGCCGTAGCCCTGGCGCGCCTCGTCAACGGCGTTGGACAGGATCTCGAAGGCGGCATGCGCGCAGCCGTCGAGCCCGTCCGAGCCAAAGATGACGGCGGGGCGCAGGCGTACGCGCTCCTCGTCCTTGAGCTGACGAATACTGTCGTTACCATAGTTTGCGGTGTTTTTTGCCATACTCGCTCTCTCGGTGCTCCTTTGCTGCGTTTAAGTCATATAGATAGTCAAGGTAGCATAGCCCGGCCCATAGGCGATTCCAACCAACACGAAATCCATCGAACAATCGTTCGTAGTCGGGCACCTTTGGCTTCTGCGGTCATTCCCTGCGCGGTGTGGTGCTCGTGTTAAAACCGTGGCTTATCGGCTGGTAGAATTGCCGCATCAAGACTGCATGTTGTTTGAGGGGGCGCAATGACCGAGAAAGAGAAGATGGAGCGCGGTGAGTGGCATGATGCCAACTTTGACGAGGAGCTCCTGGCGCAACGCGCGAAGGCGGAGGCGCTCTGCTATGACTTTAATATGGCAAAACCTGGAAGCGACGCACAGCTCGATGCTTTGAAGTCCTTGCTCGATACCGATCTTCCCGGGGGGCTGACGGTCCTTTCGCCTGCCTACTTTGACTACGGGAGCAAGACGAGCTTTGGTGAGGGCTGCTTTGTAAACCATGGCTGCTACTTTATGGACGGCGGCTCTATCACCTTTGGTGGCAACGTGTTTATCGGGCCGTTTTGCGGCTTCTACACCGCTTCGCACCCCCTAAAGGCAAAGGACCGCAACTTGGGTCTCGAGAAGGCTCTGCCCATCGTTGTCGGCGATAACTGCTGGTTTGGCGCGAACGTGTCAGTGCTGCAGGGAGTTACCATCGGCAGCGGTTGCGTAATTGCCGCGGGCAGCGTCGTGACGGAAGACCTTCCGGACAACGTGGTGGCGGCAGGCGTCCCCGCAGTCGTCAAGAAGACCATCGAACAATAACGAAGCCCTTAAACGATAGTGCCCCACTGTCCTCGGTGGACTGCGGGGCGAGGAAGCCGAGCTCGACTCCGCTGGC
>CAUGKA010000158.1 GCA_959599615.1 uncultured Collinsella sp.
CGTCGGCGTTCACGAAACCGCCCAGCTCAAGCGTCTGCGCCGCTGCAGCAACATCGGTCTTCGCGAACTTGACGTAGACCTTGGGGTTCGTGGTGATCTTGGTGTTATTGAAGCTCTCGCCCTGCTCGGCCTCGGTGCCGTCCGCATCGCTGCCGTAGTGGTTGAGGTTGGGGGTCTCGCTGTAGAAGTAGACCGCCTGGCCGGCCTCGGGGGTCGCGGCGTCAAAGGCCTCCTGCGAGTCGACCTCAACCACGTTGAGTGCGGATCCGCCGTTCTTGGCGACAACGCTCGTGGGCTTGGCGGACACATTGGCCACGAAGGTCGTGGTGCGGTTGGAGTCGTAGCCGTTGTAGCCGCCCTGCGAGGCCTCGGCGGTAAAGGTCGCGGTGCCGCCTGCGGCCTTGGAGCTGTAGACGGTGCTCACATGCTCACCGTAGGAGATATTGTCGATCGTGCCGTAGGAATCGTCCTCAGTCGTGTTGTTTTCGATGGAGGAGCCGTCGTCCTCGTACTGCGTAAAGGTGCCGTCGCCCTCGGTGGCGAAGAACTCGACGATACGCTGACTGCGGTCGGTACCCTTGGTGTTGGTGTCGCTCACTGCCTCGGGGTTGTTGTTCTCGGCGTACATCGGCACGATAGCGTTGGCCTTCACAAACAGCGGCAGCTTCCAAAGCGGAGCCTCGTAGTTGTTGAGAACCTGGCCGCCGCGATACTGCTTACCCGAGAAGTAGTCGATCCAGATGGTGGGATTCTCGTCGGTGCCGTAGTTGGGGAGGTAGATCCCATTGCGAATGTCGTTGCCGTTCTCATCTGCCTGGGTATCCTGATACACCGGTGCCACTAGGAAGTTCTCACCGAACATATACTGGTACTGTGTCGAAGTGCTTGCGGCGTACTCGGAGTTGTCAGAAAGCAGCATGGCGCGGATCATGGGCAGGCCGGCATCGCCGTTACCCGTGTCGATGTTGGCCGCCGAGGCCGCGCTCGTGTAGATATAGGGCATGAGCTGCGCCTTGAGCTTGAGGTAGAAGCGCGAGATGCCTGTGTAGGGATCGCCGTGCGTCATGGGCGATTTACGGTAGGTGCCCCAACCGTCCATGTCAAGCATAGAGGGCGTGAACGTCTTCCACTGGTAGTCACGCGCAGAGATGATGGGGTCGCCGCCAAAGATGCCATCCATGTCGGAGCCGATGTTGGGGTTGCCCGAAAGACTCTGACCGATATACGTGGGGATATGGAAGCGAATGTACTCCCAGTTACCGCCATACTGGTCTCCGGTCCAAATGCCACCAAAGCGCTGCGTGCCGGCCCAACCATCGAGCGTGATGATGTTGGGGCGCTTGTTAGCGCCGGTCGTCACCGTGTCATAAGCTGTCTTGATGCCATTGAGACCAAAGGAGTAGCCAGATCCAACCCAGGCAACGTCGGTCTTAAGGGTAGTGATGCCTCCCGTCTTGACCTCGGCGTCGATGTCGCGAAGCAGATGCCACGGGGTCTCAGGGTTGCTGTCGGGCTCAAGGTTGGACTGGGTCCACAAGCCCGTGCTCACACCCTTGGAGTTGGCATACTCGGTGAACTTCTTAAGGTTGTCGACATTGGCACGCACAGCGTTAAGGCGGTCGGCCGAGCTCGCTCCGTCGGAGTTGACGCCGCCGGTCTTGTAGTAACCGTTCTGGCCATAGCCGGCGCCGTAGCCGTCGTTCGGCAGGAACCAGCCGAGCGGCATGTCGTTGTCCTCGTAGTCATCGATAACCTGCCGAGCAGAGAACTGGCGGTCGAAATCGGTCGCTTTCATGTTCTCGGTATCAACCGTAGGGCCCTCACCGTTGAGCGTCTCGGCCGCAAGTGTGCCGTCGAGCTTGTAGCCCGTCGACATGCCAGACTCGTACTTAACGTCGCCCTTCTCGCTCGAGGACTTGCTGCCCTTGGTCTCCCACTTCTTTTGACCCGAGGTCGTTGACCAGCCATCACGGTTATAGGCATTAAGATGACCAAGGTAGAACCCGTACTCGGGCAGCAGTACCGGGTTACCGGTCACCTTGTAGTAGTCCTGCAGCATCTCGGTTGCCACGTTCGAAGCGCCCTCGTTGGTCGCCACGAAGTAGTAGGCATCAAACTCATTCTCGCTGTGCAAAGTCGTGACCGTCGATGAGTCCGTGGAACCGAAGTCGTAGGAACCCTCTGCAAACGTGTTTCGGAGCACGCCGTAGCCGTCACTCGTCCAATAAAACGGGTTGGGCGAGGCAACGCCGCCATCGGTCCAGTTGTTCGTGTTGGAGATGGCGATCGTCTGGTTGGTGTGCAGGAAGCGTCCGTTCTGGGTGCCGCCGCCAAAGAAGTTCTCGGACTTCTCCTTGGCGAGCGTCTGGACGGTACCCTTCTTATCAAGGTCGAGGGACGCGGACTCGGAAACCACGACACGGTCGCCTGACTTGATACTCATCTTGCCAGTCGCCTTGTCCAGGATCACGGTCGCCTTTCCGCCGGTGATCTCGATAGTGTCGCCCTTGTCGGCAACCGTCGCACTCGGCTTGCTGTAGGTGTCCGAGGTATCGGGCTGAGCCTGGATTTTAGCCGTGTGGGACTTACTGCGCGGTGTGGCGTAATCGGAAAACTCACCCTTGGGGTCGACGTTATAACGGAAAATACCGTCCTCGAGGAACGTAATACGGCCCTTGATGCCGTCAGCGAAATCGATGTCGACGACATTCGAGGCAGACTGGGACACGGTCGCTGAGTCGACGCCCTTGAGTGGCGTGGCAATCGCCTGCTGGGGATTGGCAAACACGAGCGTCGCTGCAATGGCAACGAGGACCGCGCTTCCCTTCACCCACCGTTTCGTAAAAATGGAATTCCTGCGCACCTGGTCTCCTTTCTTCCGAGATGCTGAGGTGCCGAGGACGCCCCCCGGCAGCATGGGAAAACGTATCAAACGGGGATGTTCGGTACATTCCGCACAATGGGGCCACCCGTTACCAAGGGGCCAACTGGTAGTAACCAGATAGCCACCTACTAGGTCATATCAATATATGGGAGCACTTGCGCAACCAAGTTCGGAAGTCCACCAGCGGCAGTAAAATGAGCGTCAACGGCAAGGTGGGCTTAATAAGCCATACCAATTGGTTCTTCAGTCAAATACCAATCTAGCAAAAATGTACTGTTTATCTGGTATTACACAGACCATACCTTTCCCTCGGGAACTGGGCTTCGCGAAGTTTCCCGAGGGAAAGGCTCAGCCGCCACCCTGCGACCTACCGGGGATTGCCATGACGTACGTTGGCTGATTTGGTTTGGAATGAGATGCTGACGGTAGTCAATGGGCGCAACTGTCCCGGGTGCATTTCAGGATGCACCTAAATGTCTGCCTTTATCCTTATAGATTGTCCAGGTAGTCGTCGGCATCATAGGTAAGGCTATAGGCTTTATTCAGAATGCGCACGAGCTCCTGGGCATCGTGCTCGCCGAGCGCTGAGAGTTGTTTCGAGAGCGATGCCACACTCTCGGCATTTTTTTTCGCCGCGAAATCACGGCCTTCCTCGGTGATGCTCACCAGCACACGCCGACGATCGTTTGGATCGGTCCTGCGCTGAACGTAACCCTTGCTCTCGAGTGAATCCAAGATATGCGACATGCGCGCACGGGAGAATTTCAGCTTCTTGGCAATCTCGGAGGGAATGACGTCACCGTCAATACCCGATAGATACTGTAAAACCGGTGCCTCGCCCACACTGGCGCCGCCGGCAGCACTCAAGGATCCCTTGGCAAGGGAACGTGAGTACACGATCAGTTTTCGAGCGACGTCATCGTAATCCACTGGGGATATTGTCCTTTGCAACTCTAGAAGGGCCATAAAACCGTCATTTGCCGTACATTAGTTAACATTCGCAACAATTATTTATGATACCCAACGCGGAAGTCTATTGCTCGTCCTTCTTGCGTCGCATAAGCTCCTCAACGTCGATACCCGCGGCCTCGAGCATGCGCTCGACATTCTTTTTGGCGTTGGTCGTGCCAACCTTAAGCACGATCGAAAGCGGAGTGCCCACCACTAGGCACACGATGCCCACGGGGACACCCCAGCCGGGGCCTCCCTGCATACCCCACATCCCCATCAAAAAGCCAATCGCCACGAGCGAATAGCCCAGGCGCAGCCAAACGTTGAGCCGCTGAATAGCATCGGTCTGCATCTTTGCCTCGCGGATCAAGTCGTCGCGCGAAAGGTCGTGTCCATGTTTCTCGTGCATATGGTCCTCCTCGTGCAAAGTGTGCATCATGCGCAAGTGCATCGTTTGTCGAATACGTCATCTTTCAAGAGCAATATAGCGAGTGTCGTGTAGGCGATGGAGGTCGCTGGCCATATTGCCCTTGAAGGGCGGCGTAAAATCAAAACCACCCCTAAAAGGGGTGGTTTGCTCTTAGGGTATAACCCTTGGA
>CAUGKA010000159.1 GCA_959599615.1 uncultured Collinsella sp.
GGCACGCGCCGCCAAAAAGTGGCCGCCCTCGTGCAAAAACACGAGGACGGAAAGCATCAGCAGGCCCCAAAAGACCGATGAGAGAACGCTCAGAACAGTATCCATAAAACGAAAAAGCAATCCTTATGGGTTAGGAACGGGTTGCGGCGAGCACCTGCGCAGCCTTTTCACGCGCCCACGCATCGATGTCGCGAAGCTGCTCAAACGAATCGACCACCTGCATATCGTGGGCGTCCATGCAGGATTCCACAATGCGATCGATATCGGTAAAGCTGCAGCCATCGTGCAGGAAGGCATCGACGGCGACCTCGTTGGCGGCATTGAGCACGCACGGCATGGTGCCACCCGTCTTGCCGGCACGCTCGGCCAGTGCCAGACAGCGGAAGGTATCCATGTCGGCAGCATCAAACGTGAGCTGCCCCAGCTCGCGAAAATCGATACGAGGCGCCGGAGTATCCCAACGCTCGGGATACGAGAACGCGAACTGGATGGGAATACGCATGTCGGATGCACCGAGATGCGCCATCACGGAGCCGTCGGCGAACTCGACCATAGAGTGAATCTTGGACTGACGCTGCACGACCACGTTAATGAAATCGAGGTCGCAGTTAAACAGATGCATGGCCTCAATGCGCTCCAGGCCCTTGTTCATGAGGGTGGCGGAGTCAATGGTGATCTTGGCACCCATGGCCCACGTGGGATGCGCGAGGGCATCGGCACGCGTCACGCGATCGAGCTCGTCGCGCGTGCGGCCAAAGAACGGACCGCCCGAGCAGGTGAGCCAAATGCAGTGGGCCTCGCGCGGGTTCTCCCCCAGATAGCACTGGTAGATGGCGGAATGCTCAGAGTCGACCGGAATAAGCTGGCCCGGTTGCGCCAACGGCATAAGCAAGTCGCCACCGACGACGAGGGACTCCTTGTTGGCAAGGGCAAGGCGCTTATTCGAGGTCAAGGCCGCATGGCTCGCCTCGAGACCGGCGGCGCCCACAATAGCGACGAGCACGCAGTCGACATCGTCGCGACGCGCGAGCTCGCAAACCGCCTGCGCGCCAACGCCGAGCTGTGTGCCCTCGGGCAACTCCTGCAGCACGGCGTCATCGCCATGAGCGACATCGGCAACGGCAACCGCCGGAACCGAGAACTCGCGGGCAGCGGCAACGAGCTCCGAGGTGCTGGAATTAACGGACAGCGCCGTCACCTGCAGGCGATCGGCATGCTGGCGGCACACATCGAGCGCCTGGGTGCCGATAGAGCCCGTACAACCCAGGATGGCAACGCGAAGGCGTCCATCGGGGCCATACGTCGTCTGGAAGGACATTACAGCACGCCTCCGATCATCAGCAACAGCTGTGCGGTGATGCAACCGAAGATAAGCGAATCGCTACGATCGAGCATTCCGCCGTGGCCCGGGATAAGGTTGCCGGAATCCTTGACGCCTACACCGCGCTTGATGCGCGACTCGATAAGGTCGCCGATAACGCCCAGAATGGACACGACCACGCCGCACAGCAGCGCATAGGGCAGGCTGAGCTTGTAGAAGTGCGTCGCCCACAGGATGAGCCAAATCAAAACCGAGCCCAAGATGCCGCCGGCAAACCCCTCCCAGCTCTTTTTGGGGGAGATCTTGGGAACCATCTTGTGCTTGCCGATACGGCTGCCCACGATGTAGGCAAACGAATCGGAGACCCAAAGGGACGCGCAAACGCCCACTGAAAGCAGGGCGCCGGCAAAACCGGGCACGGCATCGCGCAGCAGCACGATAGCCGACAGCATAAAGCCAGTGTAGATGGGACCCATGAGCGTCACGGCCACATCAGAGATGCGGGTACGCGGCGACCAGACATACCAAATGCCCACAGCGAGCATCAAGGCAAAAAGCAGGGCATTCAGCAACATCGAATCGCCCAACGCCGACAGCGGAAAGAGTACGGCGGCAGCGATACCCATGCGCTCGTTAGCCATCTTGCCATCGAGCCTTGTCATACGGAAAAACTCATAGCAGCACAGACCGCTCATGACAGAAACAAAGATGGCCGTGGGCACGATACCCAAAACCAGGCACAGGATAAAGACAACGGCGTAGACGATACCGGCGGCGGCACGGGTAATAAAGCCCGCCAGCCACGAACCGGTGCCGCTCTTCGCTGCAGGCGCTCCCGCAGTGGCAGCCTTGCGCGCAGGCGCCGCGGAAACTGGCGTCTTGGGAGCAGATGCCTTGGGACGATCGGACACGATTAAGCCTCCTCGGTCTTGCTCAGTCCACCAAACCTACGGTCACGGCCCTGATAGGCCAAAATGGCGTCGACAAGGCCCCAACGATCAAAGTCGGGCCAATAGGTATCGGTGACGTAGAATTCGGAATAAGCCACCTGCCACAGCAGATAGTTCGAAAGGCGCAGCTCACCAGAGGTGCGAATCACAAGTTCGGGATCGGGAAGACCGGCGGTATAGAGGTGGGAAGCCACCATGTCGTCATCAATTGCGGCAGGATCGATCTTACCGGCGGCAGCGTCGGATGCGATCTGACGGACAGCGCGGGTAATCTCGGCACGCGCGCCGTAGTTGACGGCAAGCGCCAGCGTCATACCGGTGTGATCGGCGCACTCGGCAAGACCGCGCTCAAAAACGTCGCGAGTCTTCTTGGGCAGCGCGGAAATGTCACCCAAAAAGACTACGCGCACATTTTCGCGCTTCAGAAGCGGCAGCTCGTCGATAAACGTCTTGGCAAACAGGTGCATCAGAACGTTGACTTCGTGCTGTGGTCGATTCCAGTTTTCGGTCGAAAATGCATAGGCCGAAAGCACGTCGACGCCCAGGCGCACGCAGGCGGTAATGATCTCGCGCAGCGAGACGATACCCGCCTTGTGGCCCTCGGTGCGTGCAAGACCGCGCGACGTGGCCCAACGACCGTTGCCGTCCATGATGCACGAGATATGGTGCGGAATGTTATTGAGGTCAAGGTCGGAAAAACCGACGCCCGCAGGGGCGTCGGCAAAGTACTCGACCAGTTTATGCTCGTCGTATTGCACCTTAGATCTCCATGACCTCGGCTTCTTTTTCCTTCAGAAGCTCCTCGACCTTGGTGACATATTCATCGGTATGCTTCTGGACCTTGGCCTGCTCGCGACGTACGTCGTCCTCGGTGAGCTCCTCATCGCGCTCGAGCTTGTTGTTGAAGTCGCGACGGATGTTACGGATAGACACCTTGGCCTGTTCGGCGTACTCGCGGCACTCCTTGACGAGCTCGCGACGGCGCTCCTCAGTGGGAGCCGGGAACGGAAGACGAACGACGGTGCCATCGGAGTTGGGGGTAATACCCAGATCGGAAGCGCCGATGGCCTTGACGATAGCATTGATGAGCGCCTTATCCCACGGCTCGATGAGCAGCATGTGAGCCTCGGGGGTCTTGACGGCGGCAACCTGCGTGACCGGCGTGGGGACACCGTAATAATCGACGGTGATGTCGGACAGAATGTTGGCGTTGGCACGACCGGTACGGACCTTGGAGAAGTTATGCTTGAGGGACTCGAGCGACTTGTCCATATGGGCGGTGATGTTCTCTGCCATGCTTAATCCTCCTGATAGACGAGCGTGCCGACGGGCTCACCCGCGAGCGCGCGCTTGACGGTGTCCTCGCCATCGATGTTGAGGACCAAAATAGGCATACGGTTATCCTGGCACAGGGCCGTAGCCGTGGAATCCATAACCTGCAGACCGCGAACGAGAACCTCGTGATAGGTAATCTTGTCAAAACGGACGGCATCGGCGCACTTGACGGGATCCTTGTCGTAGATGCCGTCAACCTTGGTGGCTTTAATCAGAATCTCGGCGCCGATCTCGCACGCACGAAGAGCCGCGGCGGTGTCGGTCGTAAAGTACGGATTGCCCGAACCGGCGGCAAAAATAACGACGTTGCCCTTGGAAAGGTGGTTGATGGCGCGACGGCGAATATAGGGCTCGCAGATCTCGTTCATCTGGATAGCGCTCATCACACGGCAGGGAACGTCGTTATGCTCGAAAGCATCCTGCAGGGCGAGCGCGTTCATAACGGTCGCGAGCATGCCCATGTAGTCGGCCTGAGCACGCTCCATGCCACCGGCAGCGCCTGCCATGCCGCGGAAAATATTGCCGCCGCCGACAACGACGCCGACCTCATGGCCAACGGCGAGCAGCTCCTTGACCTGCTTGGCAAGATGATCGGTAACCTTGGGGTCGATGCCATATTGGCCGTCGCCCATCAGCGCTTCGCCGGAAAGCTTAAGAAGCACTCGTTTATATCGGATGTCGGACAAAGCGATCCTCCTTTAATTAGACTCTCAATATGATATCAAAGGCTCTGATAAGAGCCATGAAAAAGCAGGCTGTGAGTAAAACCCACAGCCTGCTC
>CAUGKA010000160.1 GCA_959599615.1 uncultured Collinsella sp.
CACGGACCAGACGGTCAAAGGCAACGACGGTAATGGTGTCGCCGAGCTCCTTGGAGACCTGCTCAGCGTACTTCTTGATGGTGAGGGAGCTGTCCTTGATGAACTCCTGCTCGGTGAGCACGGACTGCTTGTAGAACTTCTCCAGACGGCCAACAGCCATCTTCTCCTGGATAGCCTCGGGCTTGCCGGACTCGGCAGCCTGGGCCATGTAGATCTGCTTCTCGTGCTCGACGGTCTCGGCCGGAACCTGATCGCGGGTAGCGCAGATCGGGGCGACGGCGGCAACCTGAAGGGCAACGTCGTGAGCGAAGGTCTTGAAGGACTCAGCCTGAGCGGTCTCGGCCTTCTCGAAGGCGAACTCGACGAGGACGCCGATCTTACCACCCATGTGGATGTAAGAAGCGAGCGCGCCGTTCTCGGCCTTGCGGGCAGCGAAGCGGGAGATCTTCATGTTCTCGCCCATGATGTGAATCATCTCGGTGAGCTCGGAGGAAACGGTCTCCTCGCCCATCGGCTTCTCGAGCAGAGCGTCGACGTCAGCAGGCTCGGTGGTAGCGACAACCTCAGCGACCTTAGAAGCAAAGCCGGTGAACTTGGCGTTGGAGCCAACGAAGTCGGTCTCGCAGGAGAGCTCGAGCAGAGCACCGGTCTTGCCATCCTCGGAGACGAACGCGGCGACAGCGCCCTCGTTGGTCTCACGGCCAGCCTTCTTGGCAGCCTTGGCAAGACCGTTCTTACGCAGAACGTCGACAGCGGCGTCCATGTCGCCGTCAGCCTCGACGAGAGCCTTCTTGCACTCCATCATCGGGGAGTCGGTCATCTCGCGGAGCTGCTTGACCATAGCGGCGGTAATCTGGGCCATTGTGGTTCCTTTCAAAGAGATGAAAAAGAATTAACTAAGACTGATTTACTCGGCCTTGGGCTCAGCGGCCATCTCGGCCTCGGAGACCTGCTCCTTGCCGGAGCCAGCGAGGCAGGCGTCAGCCATGAGCTCGCACATAAGGGTGACAGCAGAGATAGCGTCATCGTTGCAGGGGATGCCGTACTCGACCTCGTCGGGATCGGAGTTGGTGTCGATCAGAGCGACGACGGGGATGTTCAGGCGCTGAGCCTCCTTGATGGCGTTCTCCTCGCGCTTGGTGTCGATGACGAAGAGAGCCTGGGGCAGACCCTTCATGTCGCGGGCACCACCGAGGTTGGTCTGGAGCTTGGTGAGCTCCTTGCCGAGCACAGCCTGCTCCTTCTTGGGGAGCACTGCCATGCGGCCGTCCTCGACCATGGCCTCGAGCTCCTCCATGCGGTTGATGCGGGAGCGGATGGTGACGAAGTTGGTCAGCATACCGCCGAGCCAACGCTGGTTGATGTAAGGCATGTTGGCGCGCTCAGCAGCGTTCTTGACGGCCTCCTGAGCCTGCTTCTTGGTGCCGACGAACAGCACATTGCCGCCCTTGGCGACGTTCTTGACGAAGGTGTAGGCCTGATCGGCGTCGAGGATGGTCTGCTTGAGGTCGAGGATGTAGATGCCGTTGCGCTCACCGAAGATGAACGGCTTCATCTTGGGGTTCCAGCGACGGGTCTGGTGACCGAAGTGGCAGCCGGCCTCGAGCAGGGTGCGGATATTAATCTTGGTAGCCATGTTAAACCTCCTGTGGTTTGCCTCCGCGCGGGGTCATCCTCCAAAACCAACCCGGACATGTGCTACCAAAGCCCGGGCACCACGGTATGAAGTAGCCGCGCGTGCGTGATAAAAACCTGTTGCCGTGAAGCAACCCGATGAATGATAGCAGGAATGCATCTTCCTGCCAACCCGCAATCAAAACCACACACCTGAGCGCGGTGCGGGACGTCCCAGCCACTATTCGCCGCGGGGATGGGCTTGAGCCACAGCCCGCTTAAGCCGATCGGGTGTGAGATGCGTGTAGATCTGCGTCGTGGACAGGCTCGCATGGCCCAGCAGCTCTTGAACCGAGCGCAGGTCCGCACCGCCCTCGAGCAAGTCGGTCGCAAAGGTATGGCGCATCGCATGCGGGGCGATGTCGGCAGGCATGCCGGCGAGCGTCGCCAGCGTATGAAACCGCCGCCTGAGCATGGCGGCACTCATGCGATTACCGCGCGCCGATATAAGCAACGGATGCGGCCCGGTAACGGGGTCACGACGCTTTGCCTGAGCGAGCAACTCCGGCCTTCCCTCCTCAATATAGAGACGCGTCGCCTCGAGCGCACGACGATACAGAGGGACGATACGTTCTTTGCTCCCCTTGCCCCACAGGCGCAGCGTGCGTTCGGACCACGCAATGGACTCCACATTGAGTGCTGCGAGCTCAGAGATACGGGCGCCCGAGGCATAGAGCAGCTCGAGCATCGCCGCATCGCGCAGTCCCGCGGGTGTTGAGGTATCAGGCGTCTTGAGCAGCGCCTCCACCTGTTGGGTCGTCAGCACACCAGGTAGATCGCGCGTGAGCTTGGGCGAGGAAATTGCCGAGACCACATCGCCCTCCACGACCCCCTCGGCAGCCATCCACCGATAGAGCGAGCGAATGGCAGACAGGTGTGCCGCAAGCGTTCGGGGAGCCACCTGCTCACGCGAAAGTTCGGCAAGATAGCGACGAATGGTGCGCACGTCGGCAGCGAAAGCATCTATATCCTCACGCTCGCACCAGGCAGCAAAACGCTCCAGCCTCGAGCCATAGGCCGTCACCGTGTTGGGAGAAAGTCCCTCGACACGTGAGATATAGGCGATAAACGAGTCGACGGTGTCGTACAGGTCAAAGGCTATGACCGGTCGCCTCCAAACAAATCGGGGCGAGTGGCCAGATAGGCATCAAGGGCCTCGAGCGCACGGTCCGCATAGGCCTGGTAGCGGTCGCGCTTGCTGCGGCGCTTACCATCCTCGAGTGGCGGCACCAGGCCAAAGTTGACATGCATAGGCTGATAGCCCACGGTGGCAGGATCAGTCGCATAGCCCACGAGCGCACCCAGGGCGCCCACACGCGGCAGCTCGACGCCCGCGGCCCCGATAGCCTCGGCATAGGTGTTGAGCGCCGCGAGCAGACCCGTCGCCACGGCTTCCATGTACCCCTCGGTGCCGGTGATCTGACCGGCCAGGCGCACGCCGGTGCCGGGCACGGCAAAGGTGCCATCGAGCACGTGCGGGGCGTCGACAAAGGTATTACGGTGCATGACACCGTAGCGGAAGAACTCAGCGTTCTCCAGGCCCGGCACCATATGGAAGACGCGCTTCTGCTCGCCAAAGGTCAAGTTGGTCTGGAAGCCCACCAGGTTATAGGCGGTCTTCTCCTTATTCTCGGCACGCAGCTGAATCGCCGCCCAGGGACGACGACCGGTTCGCGGATCGGTGAGGCCGACAGGCTTCATGGCGCCAAAGCGAATGGCGTCCTTGCCGGTGCGCGCAACTTCCTCGGCAGGCTGGCAGGCCTGGAACAGATCGCCGCCCTCAAAGTCCTTGAGCACCACGCGGTCGGCCGTGGTAAGCGCCTCGATAAAGGCCTCGTACTCCTCCTTATTGAGCGGAGCGTTGAGATAGTCGCCGCTCCCCTGCTCCTCGTAGCGCGACTGCGAGAACAGCACGTCCATATCGAGCGTGGAGGCATCGACGATCGGCGCCGCGGCATCGAAGAACGCAAGGGCGTCGCCACCGACGAGCTTCATGACCTCTTCGCTCAGCGCCGGCGAGCACAAGGGGCCGGCGGCAATGACCACGTGACCTTCGGGAATCTGCGTGACCTCGCCGTGAATGATCTCGATATTGGGACGGGCGGCAACCTCGGCCTCGACAAACTCGGAAAACTTGACGCGGTCGACCGCCAAGGCGCCACCGGCGGGAACAGCCGCGCGATGGGCGCAATCGAGCAGGACTGAACCCATGCGCTCAAGCTCGGCCTTCAGCAATCCAGCCGCGGAATCCGGACGGGTCGACTTAAACGAATTGGAACAGACGAGCTCTGCCAGGTGATCGGTATGGTGGGCCGGGGAGCTAACCTGGGGGCGCATCTCGCACAGCCTTACGGCGAACCCGCGATCTGCCAGCTGAATCGCGCACTCCGAACCCGCCAGACCGCCACCGATAACCGTCACCTGATCAAACAGCATCTGCAAACACCTTTCTAATTGACATGTTTTCCATTGTGACCGAAGGGTGTCTGAGCGTGAAGGGCAAACTTGGAGGGCGCATACCTTCCATCCATCATGCGCTCGATAAGACCCTCGAGCTCAAGCGAACCCAGGAGTTTGAGTACG
>CAUGKA010000161.1 GCA_959599615.1 uncultured Collinsella sp.
CTGGGCTCGGCGGGCGGCGCGGCGGGCACGGGCATCTTGGATTTCCTCCAAGTGGCTAATGATCTCGGCAGCGCTTTCCTCGATGGCCTTGCCATCGGTACGCACCACAAAGCAGCCTAGGCGCTTCATGAGGGCACGGGCTTCCTCAAGCTCGCTGCGCACACTCTCGGGCTCGGCATAGGAGCCGGCAACGGCACGGGCGTAGTCATCGCCCAAGCGACTATCGCGAATTTCGGAAATCACATCGACGGTCGAGATCAGACCAAACAACCGCATCGGGTCAACCTCGTAAATCGACTTCGGCGGCTCCATGCCATGCGCCAGTGGGACATTGGCGACCTTGTAGCCCTGATAGGCTAAATACATCGACAGCGGCGTCTTGGATGTACGCGACACACCCAGCAGCACGATATCGGCACCCGACAGATCGTCGCAACCGCGCCCGTCATCGTGCTCAACGAAATACTCCATGGCCTCGATACGATGGAAATAGCGGTCATCGGTCTTGTGAATCACGCCCGCAACGCACTTGGGCGGCACACCGATGAGCGACGACAGCACGGCAAGCGTCGGGCCGATCAGGTCGACCGAACGGATATGCAGCATACCCAGGTAATCGAGCACGCGGGCGCGAAGCGCCGGATCGACAATGGTATGGAACACGGCGACATCGCGATGGTCGGCATCGACGCGCGGCCCCACAAATGACTTGACCTGCTCCACGGAGGTCACCTTGGGCAGGCGCAAAACGCGAAAAGCCCCTTCATCAAATTGCCCGGACGCCGCAAGCACCACCTCACAAGCGGTATCGCCGAGCGAGTCGGAGATAACGATAACGGTGGGACGAGCGGTGACCGGGCAATCCATGCGGGGCTCCTTTTGCGCTTATGCGCAGGCTGGCTTACTTTTTGCGGGCAAGCTCACCGATGTTGGCAATGCCGGAGAAAACGGCCTCGAAGCGGTTGAGCAGCTTAAGGCGATTATCGCGAAGCAGCTCGTCCTTGTCCATGACCATGACCTCATCGAAGAAACGGTCGATGGGCGCGCGCAGGGCGGCGAGGGCGGCAAATGCGGTCGGGTAGTCCTCGGCAGCAAGGGCGGCATCGACGGCGGTCTGAGCAGCCTCGGAGGCGTCGGCGAGCGCAAGCTCGACCTCGCCCATCAGGCTGCGGTCATACTCCGCACCCAGCTCGGGCTTGGAGATATGCGCGGCGCGGGCATAGGCGGTCGCCAGGTTGTCGAACGTCTCAGCGTCGTTCTTGCGGGCCTCGTCGAGGGCGGCGCAGCGGGCGAAGAAGACGGACGGGGCGATGATGTGCACCGCGGAGACGGCGGCGACGGTATCGGCCGGAATCTTTTCGTCGCGGGCCATGCTCACCAGGCGGCCATGGAAGAAGTCACGAACCTGCTGGGCGACCTCGGCGGCGTCGAACTCAATGCCCTGCTCACTGTAGAGTTCGAGGGCAAAGTCGATGAGCGACGTGGGGTCGATCGGCAGACGGTCGCGCAGGATGTTGATAATGCCGATAGCGGCACGACGCAGCGCGTAGGGGTCGGAGGAGCCGGTCGGGGGCTCGCCGATGGCAAAGATACCGGCGATGGTATCGAGCTTGTCGGCGCAGGCCACGATGCAGCCAGCGGTGCCCTCGGGCAGCTCGTCACCGGCAAAACGGGGACGATAGTGATCGCGAATAGCATGGGCGACCTCGTCGTTCTCCCCCATCGCGGTCGCGTAATAACCGCCCATCACGCCCTGCTGGCTCGTGAACTCGACGACGGCGTTGGACACCAGGTCTGCCTTGCACAGGTGTGCGGCGCGAGCAGCGTCGGCGGCAAGATGGGCGCCCAGGTGAGCCTCGCGGGCGATAGCGAGCGCGAGCTGCTCGATGCGCTCGGACTTGGCGAGCACGCTACCGAGCTTCTCCTGGAAGGCAACCTTGGACAGACGCTCACGGAACTCGTCGAGGGAGATCTTCAGGTCCTCCTCGTAGAAGAACTTAGCGTCGTCCAGACGGGCGCGCACGACGCGCTCGTTACCGTCGATCACTCGCTCGGCGTTCTCGGGCTTGCTGTTGGAGACGACCACGAACTCACGCGTCAGCTTGCCCTCGCCGTCATAGATCGGGAAGTAGCGCTGGTTGGTGAGCATGGACTCGCAGATGATCTCGTGCGGGACCTTGAGGAACTCCTCATCGAAGGTACCGACGAGCACCGTCGGCCACTCGCAGAGGTTGATAACCTCCTCAAAGACCTTCTTGGGCGTATCGACATGGCAGCCGGGACGGGCAGCCTCGACCTCGGCGATACCGGCGAGAATCGCCTCGCGACGGCGCTCGGCAGAAAGCACGCCGGCGTCCTCGAGCACCTGCTCGTAGGCGGCGGGGCTAGCGACAACGTGGTCACCGGGGCCAAGCACGCGATGGCCGCGCGTAGTGTTACCGCTCGTCACGTCGGCAAACGACACGGGCACAACATCCTCGCCCAAAAGGCAGCAGATCCAGCGGACCGGGCGCACGAAGGTGGCGTGCTCGTGGCCCCAGCGCTGACTACGGTAGTTGGGCCACTGCAGGCCGGCAATAGTCTTCTCGCACAGAGCGGTCAGAATCGGCGTAGCCGGTGCGGAGGGAATGTTCTTCTCGGCAAAGACGTACTCGCGACCGTCAGTGTCCTCGCGACGGACCAGGTCCTCGGCAGCCACACCGCACTTGCGGGCGAAGCCCTGGGCGGCCTTAGTGGCGTTACCGTCAGCGTCGAAGGCAATGTTGGCCGCGGGGCCACGCTTGACCTCGTGAACCTCATCGGTCGCGGTGGCGACGTTGGCCACGAGCGCAGCCAGACGACGCGGGCTCGAGATAACGCGGACCTCGCCATGGGCCAGACCGGCTTCGTCGAGGCCCTTGGCAATCATGGTGCCAAGCTGCTTGACGGCATTGTTCAGCGGTGCGGAGGGCATTTCCTCCGTACCGATCTCAAACAGGAAATCCTTAGCGTCTGCCATGGCTTACGCCACCTCGCCTTCCTGGTCGGCATTCTCGTTGACTCCGGCGACCTCGGCCATATAGGCCTCGCAGCACGCCTTGGCGACGGCGCGGACGCGCAGGATGTAGTTGGCACGCTCGACCGCAGACAGAGCGCCGCGGGCATCGAGCAGATTGAAAGCGTGGCTGCACTTCATGACGCAGTCGTAGGCCGGCAACGGCAGCTTGCGCTCCAGGCAGGAATGGCACTCGGCCTCGTAGTCGTCAAACTTCTGACGCATCATCTCGACGTTAGCGACCTCAAAGTTATAGGCACTGAACTCGCGCTCGTTCTCGAGGAACACGTCGCCGTAGGTCATGGGCGTGCCATCGGGCAGGTAGCTCCACACCAGATCGTAGACCGAGTTGACGCCCTGGGCGTACATAGCGATACGCTCCAGGCCATAGGTGATCTCGACGGGCACGGGGTCGACCTCGATACCGCCCACCTGCTGGAAGTACGTAAACTGCGTGACCTCCATGCCGTTGAGCCAGACCTCCCAACCAAGGCCCCAGGCGCCGAGCGTCGGGCTCTCCCAGTCATCCTCGACAAAGCGGACGTCATGGTCGTTGGGGTCCAGACCGATAGCGGCAAGAGACCCCAGGTAGAGCTCCTGGGCGTTGACCGGCGAGGGCTTGATGAGCACCTGGAACTGATAGTAGTGCTGCATGCGGTTGGGGTTCTCGCCGTAGCGGCCGTCGGCGGGACGGCGGCAGGGCTGCGCATAGCAGGTGCGCCACTCGGCGGGACCGAGCGAGCGCAGCGTGGTCGCGGTATGGAAGGTACCGGCACCGACCTCGGAGTCATAGGGCTGCATAATGACGCAGCCCTGCTCGCCCCAGTACTGCTGGAGGCGCAGGATGATGTCTTGGAAGGAAAGCGATGAAGCGTTCATGCCTCTAATATCCCCTCGTCGAAACGATTACACGGTTAGGTACTGTACTATAGCGGTTTTTAGTCGATAGCGCCGATACGGTTGAGCGGCCAGTAGCGCACAAGCGCCACGGCGATCAAGTCGGAGCGGTCGACCGGGCCAAAATAGCGGGAGTCAGCAGAGTTCTCGCGGTTGTCGCCCATCACCCACACGCACCCGTCGGGAACGGTGTAGGGATAGCTCACCTGAGCGCCAGGGGCCTGGACCGAAAGCGGCCAGCTCATGCCGGTCGTATAGTCCTCATCGAGCGCCTGGCCGTCGACGACGACCTTGCCGTCCTGAAGGTCGACCGTCT
>CAUGKA010000162.1 GCA_959599615.1 uncultured Collinsella sp.
GCGGCTCCGAAGGAGCAGGACAAGGCGCCACACATGGTCGAGGACGTTCTGAAAACCAAGCCCGGCCCCCGCCGGACAGGTCAAACTACTCGCAGAGCAGCTTAGCGATCTGGACGGCGTTGGTTGCCGCGCCCTTACGGATTTGGTCGCCGCAGCACCAGAAGGTGATGCCGCGCGCGGCCTCGGGGTTCGAGATGTCGCGACGCACGCGGCCGACCCAAATCAGGTCCTGGTCGGACGTATCCATCGGCATGGGGAAGCGGTCGTGTGCACCCTCGGCACCCAAATCGTCAACCAGCTTGACGCCGGGAGCGGCAGCCAGCGCAGCACGGGCCTCCTCGACCGTAATATCGCGCTCAAACTCGAGCGTAATGCTCTCGGAGTGCGAACGCAGCACGGGCACGCGCACGCAGGTGCAGTTCACGCGCAGCTCGGGCAGATGCATGATCTTACGGCCCTCGTTTTGCAGCTTCATCTCCTCGGAGGTAAAGCCCTCCTCCTTGACGCCGCCAATCTGCGGAATCAGGTTGCTCGCCAGCTGGGCGGCAAATGCACGCGGCTCGGGAATCTCCTCGCCGCGACCCAGGGCGGCCAGCTGAGCCTCGAGCTCGGCCATACCGGGAGCGCCGGCACCCGAAGCCGCCTGATACGTCGAGACGATCATGCGCTTCACGCCGGCGAGCTGATGCAGCGGCCACGTGGGAACCAGTCCGATGATAGTCGCGCAGTTGGGATTGGCGATAAGGCCGTGATGCCACTTGATATCGTCGGCATTGATCTCGGGCACGACCAGCGGCACCTCGGGATCCATGCGGAAGGCATGGCTGTTGTCTACCACGATGGCGCCACGCTTGACGGCCTCGGGCAGCAGCTCCTTCGCGATATCGTCGCCGGCAGCGCCGAGTACGATGTCGCAGCCCTCAAAGGCCTCGGGGCAAGCTTCCTCGATCACAACCTGCTCGCCGCGGAACTCGACGGTCTTGCCCGCAGAGCGCGCGCTCGCTAGCAGCTTGAGCTTGCCGACCGGGAACTCCTGCTCGTTGAGACACTCGAGCATCTGGGTGCCAACAGCTCCCGTCGCGCCCAAAATAGCAACCGTGTACTGTTTCATGCTTCCCCCTTTTAAGGTTGTGGCTTTTGCCCGCACGCCGAGCAGGCTAAATGTTCTTGCCCAGTTTATACAAAAACGGGACGGGCATGAAACCCGCCCCGTCGAAACGAAACCGAAATGAAACGCCCCACGGCAGATTTTGGGGCATGTCCCAAAATCTGCCGGAATGGCCGCTACTTGTGGAGGGCGGCCAGGGCGGGTTCGACCGGCGCGGGAGCCTCCAGGTCCGCGACTTTCACAATGCCGTTCTCGTCGGAGAAGGCACGGTAAATGGTCTGAATCGCCAAGTCGAAGTCCTTCTCCTCGACGCCGATAATGATATTGATCTCATCGCAGCTCTGCGAAATCATACGCACGCTCACGCCCGCCTGGCCAAGCATGCCAAACAGGTGGCCCGAGATACCTGCACGGCCGCGCAGGTTACGACCGACGGTCGCGATAAGTGCCAAGCCCTCGACCACCTCGATCTCGAGCGGCTCGACCTCCTGCTGAATGTCGCCTACGAGCGAGTACAGCGAATCGCGCACGTCCTGCTCCTGCACCACAGCACCAAAGCGGTCGACACCGGTGGGCATGTGCTCGACGGAAACGTCATAGCGTTCGAAGACCGAAAGCGCACGGCGCATAAAGCCGACGCGCGGCTTGGTACGGTCGCGGGCAACGTTGATGGCGACAAAGCCGCGCTTACCGGTCACGCCGGTAATGATGGGCTCTGCCTCACCCTCGTCAGCCGTCTCGCTAATGATGGTGCCGGGGTCCTGCGGCGCATTGGTGTTCTTGATGACCAGTGGAATGCCTGCCTCGCGCACAGGGAACACGGCCTCCTCGTGCAGGACGCTTGCACCCATGTACGAAAGCTCGCGCAGCTCCTCGTAGGTAACGCGGGCGATGGGCTGAGCCTCGGGCACAATGCGAGGATCAGCAGAATAGAAGCCCGAAACGTCGGTCCAGTTC
The DNA here is from genome assembly GCA_959599615.1 of uncultured Collinsella sp. GTDB lineage: Bacteria > Actinomycetota > Coriobacteriia > Coriobacteriales > Coriobacteriaceae > Collinsella. The sequence continues at coordinate 2,066 of CAUGKA010000162.1, forward strand.
TCGTACAGGTCGGCGCCCAGGCACTTGGCCAGGATCGAGCCCGAGATATCGCCGCCGCCACGGTCGAGCAGCTTGATTTGACCCTCACGCGTCGCGCCGTAGAAACCGGGCATGACAAAGCCGCCCTGCTGACCGTACTCCTGCACCAGCTCGGAGGTGCGGTTCATGCTGAGCGTACCGTCGTGATGGAACGCCACGACCGTCGCGGCGTCCAGGAACGGCAGGCCCAGATACTCGGCCATCAGGCGAGCGGTGAAGTACTCGCCACGACTCACGAGCTCCTCGGTGGAGTAGCCGCCCGAGCGGGCGCGCTCGGCAAAGGCCGCGAACTCCTCGCGGATGGGATAGGTGAGCTCCAGCTCGTCAGCGATATCAAAATAGCGCTGCCCAATGTCCTCGAGCAGCTCCTCGCACGACACGTGGTACTTAACGTGCGCGTTAACCAGGTAGAGCAGGTCGGTCACCTTGGTGTCGCCCTTAAAGCGGCGACCGCAGGCAGAAACCACCACAAAACGGCGGGCCGGATCGGCATCGACAATGGCCTTGATCTTCTTAAAGTGTTCGGCGTCGGCGACAGACGAGCCGCCAAACTTGGCAATCTTAATCATGGGCTGGAGGTTACCTTTCTAAAAGCCTCTGCAAACCTGTTTTGCGCGCTCTGATACCATGGTTTCACCGATTGGGACCAAGGCATCCGAGGAGCAGTGTTATATGGGAACTTATCATAGTACACGAGGACGCACTTTATCGTGCTCAAGTAAGGTGGCAATCCGCACCGGCATCGCTCCCGACGGGGGTTTGTTTGTCTCGGACGAGCTTGGCACCCAGCAGGTCGATATCAGCTCGCTTGCAGATAAATCGTACTTTGAAATCGCTCAAGATGTGTTGGGAATGTTACTGAATGATTACACGGCCGAAGAAATTTCGGCGTGTGTCGACGAGGCATACCGCGGCACGTTCGCGAGCGAAGAGGTTACGCCGCTCGTCAAACTCGACGCTGCGCCGGGCGCTGACGCCCCTCAGACCTATGTGATGGAACTCTTTGGCGGCCCCACGAGCGCCTTCAAGGACGTCGCCCTGCAGATGCTCCCCCGCCTTATGGCCCGCACCTCCGCCAAGGACGGCGGCGCCGAGCGCATCATGATCGTCACCGCCACGTCGGGCGACACGGGCAAGGCAGCACTCGCCGGCTTTGCCGACGCTCCGGGCACGGGCATCACTGTCTTTTATCCCGAGGGCAAGGTCAGCCGCGTCCAGAACCTGCAGATGTCCACTCAGGAGGGCGATAACGTCGCCGTCTGCGGTATCCGCGGCAACTTCGACGACGCCCAGAGTGCCGTCAAGCGCATCTTTGCCGATAAGGAACTTGCCGAGCGCTTGGAGGCCGCCGGCACGGTGCTCTCGAGCGCCAACTCCATCAACGTCGGCCGCCTGGTGCCGCAGGTTGTCTACTACTTTGCCGCCTATGCGCAGCTGCTGCGCGCCGGCGCCATCAAGGCCGGCGATGCCGTGGAGTTCTGCGTGCCGACCGGCAACTTTGGCGATATCCTGGCCGGCTACTATGCCAAGCGCATGGGTCTGCCCGTCGCCAAGCTCATCGTCGCGAGCGACAAGAACAACGTTCTGGCTGACTTCCTGACCACCGGCGTCTACGACCGCAACCGTCCGTTCTTCACGACCATCTCGCCGTCGATGGACATCCTTATTAGCTCCAACCTGGAGCGCATGCTCTACTTCCTGTCCGACGGCGACTGTGAGCTCGTTGCCGGCCTTATGGAGCAGCTTGCCCAGACCGGCCGCTACGAGGTACCCGCCGAACTGCTGGCAAAGATTCAGAGCGTCTTTGGCTGCGGTTGGGCCAGCGAGGACGAGGTCCGCGCTGCCATCAAGAGCTGCTGGGACGCGAACGGCTACGTGATCGACCCGCACACCGCTTGCGGCTACCACGTCTTTGAGCAGGTCGCTTCCGCCGAGGGCGCCAAGGCCCGCGTGCTGCTTTCGACCGCCAGCCCCTACAAGTTCCCACGCGCCTGCTGCGACGCCCTGGGGCTCGACGTTCCCGAGGATGATTTTGAGGCTATGCGTGTGCTCGAGCAGGCCACCAACACGGTCGCCCCGACCCAGCTCGCCGAACTCGAATCCAAACCCGTCCGTTTCGAA
>CAUGKA010000163.1 GCA_959599615.1 uncultured Collinsella sp.
CGGGGGCTTGTTTCGTTTGTTTGTCTTGATCTGTAACAGTTCCAAGGCCGAAAACGGGCTAGATGTTACAGATTAAGATTATTTAGGTCGATATCGATTGTTTGTCTTGATCTGTAACATCTAGGGTCGATTTTGCCGAGTTACTGTTACAGATCGAGATGTTTGTGGGAGCCACCGCAAAGGTGCCTGTCCCCTTTGCGGCGGTTTTGGGCTGCGAATCTTAATATTGCCACATATGGTTGACGGGGCCGGAACCTTTGCCCATGTCAAAGCCGGCGGCGAGAGCGCCGGTTAGGTAGGCCTTGCCGGCATTGATGGCGTCGGCAAGTTCCATGCCCTGGGCCAGCGCGCAAGCGATGGCGGATGAGAGCGTGCAGCCGGTGCCGTGCGTGTTGTCGGTCTCAATGCGCTTGTGGCGAAACCACGTGGTGAGCGGATCGCCCAGGTGGTTGCCCTCGTCATCGAGGGGCGCAGGCTCGGCCAGTACGTCGTTGGCCTCGTTGACAAAATGACCGCCCTTAACCAAGGCTGCGCAGCCAAAGCGGCGGGTGAGGAGCATAGCGGCATTTTGTTGTGTGCGCTCGGAATCGACCTCGTAGTCGAGCAGCGCCATAGCCTCGGGAATGTTGGGGGTGATGACCGTTGCCAACGGGAACAGGCGGCGGGTGAGTGCCTCGGAGGCATCCTCGGCAATCAAGCGCGCGCCCGAGGTGGCAACCATGACGGGGTCGACGACCACGTTCGTTGCGTTCCAGGCGCTCAAGCGGTCGGCGATGACTTCGATAATCTCGACAGAAGAAACCATGCCGATCTTGACGGCGCTTGGGCGGATATCGTCAAAGACAGCGTCAATTTGCGCAGCGACGATATCAGGGGAGATATTCTGCACGGCGGTGACGCCGAGCGTGTTTTGTGCGGTGATGGCTGTGATGGCCGTCTCGGCATACAGGCGGTGCGCCGTGATGGTCTTGATGTCGGCCTGAATGCCGGCGCCACCGCTGGAATCGGATCCTGCGATGGACAGGACGGCAGGTACCTTACTGCGATCCATGTTTGCTCCCTTGTTCGGTCGGAATCAAATGGGTCTTTAAGCCAGCATTATAAAGATGCCCGGGCCGACTCTATGTCGAACCCGGGCGGGCGATGCAATCTTTACGCAAATGTGAGCAAATGTTCACACGTCAACAATTGACGAACACCATGTTACTGATTGTGGCTCCGGTGACGAGTTAGTCCTCCATGCCGAGATCGATCGTCGTACCCTCGAACACCTTGTTGACGGTGCGGACGGCGCACATCTTGCCACACATGGTGCAGGTGCCCTCGGTGGCGGCGGGGGACTCCTCGTAGCGCTTCTTGCCGGTGACCGGGTCGAGCGCGCACTTCCACATGGAGTCCCAGTCGAGCTTGCGGCGTGCCTGGCCCATCTTGTCGTCCATGTCGCGGGCGTGCGGCACCTTCTTGGCGATATCGGCGGCGTGCGCGGCAATCTTAGTGGCCATGAGGCCATCGAGCACGTCTTGGGCGTTGGGCAGGCACAAGTGCTCGGCCGGCGTCACGTAGCACAGGAAGTCGGCGCCGGAGCTGGCGGAGATAGCGCCGCCGATGGCGGCGGTGATGTGGTCGTAACCCACGCCGATATCGGTCACCAGCGGCCCGAGCACATAGAACGGGGCGTTGTGGCACAGGCGCTTCTGCAGTTTCATGTTGGCGGCGATCTCGTCGAGCGCCATGTGACCCGGGCCCTCGACCATGACTTGGACGCCGGCGGCCCAAGCGCGCTTGCACAGCTTGCCCAGCTCGATCATCTCGGCGGTCTCGGTGGCGTCGTTGGAGTCGTAGAGGCAGCCCGGGCGGCAGGAGTCGCCGAGCGAAATCGTCACGTCGTACTCGTGGCAGATTTTGAGCAGCTCGTCAAAGTACTCGTAGAAGGGGTTTTCGTTGCCGGTGACCTCCATCCAGCCAGACAGCAGCGAGCCGCCGCGGCTCACGATGTTCATCAAGCGGCCGGTCTCCTTAAAGGTCTTGGTGACCGACTTGTTGATGCCGCAGTGGATGGTCATAAAGTCCACGCCGTCCTCGGCGTGCGCGCGCACGACCTCGAACAGGTCATCCTTGGTAAGCTTGACCAGCGGCTTTTCCATGTAGCCGATGGCGTCGTACATGGGGACGGTGCCCACCATGAGCGGCGTCTCGTCGATGAGCTGCTGGCGGAACTGGCGCGTCTTGCCCGAGTTGGAAAGGTCCATGATGGCGTCGGCGCCAAAGTCCTCGGCGATCTTGACCTTCTTCCATTCCTCGGCGGCATCGGCTTTATCGCCCGAGATGCCCAGGTTGACGTTGACCTTAGTAGACAGGCCCTCGCCGACACCAAAGGCGCGCATGCCTTTTTTGATGTGCACGATGTTGGCGGGAATGGCGATGCGGCCGTCGGCCACGCGCTCGCGGATGTACTCGGGGTCGCGATGCTCGCGCTCGGCGACTTCCTTCATCTGCGGCGTGATCTGCCCGGCGCGGGCGAAGTCGATTTGCGTGACGAGCTTGGGCTCGGTCTGTGTGCTCATTGGCACGGCTCCCTTCGTTGGCATTACCCATATCAGGTTTGCGGGTCAGGGCGGGCGCGCCCAGTCTCAGCCTGCCGTCTTGTCCTGCAAGCTCCCCGTTTATGTAATGGGCTCAAGTATAGCTCGAATGGGTACGATTGGCCTAACGAGCGTGCCTGTGGGGAGGCGAACATGGAAGACAAGCATCTATATCGAGAGACGCAATGGGATGTATCGGCCGAGGAAAGCCGTGCGCACCATGGCCTTGTCGCGATTGGTTTTGCGGTGCTTGCCGTGCTGGTGATTGCCTTTTGTATCTGGACGTTTGGCGGTCACGGCGGCGCTGCATGGGAGTTCGAGGCCGACGATGCCCTGCCGATCATGACAGTGAAGGTTACGGGCGGCAATACCGTTGCCGCGCCGGGCGACTATTGGTATCCGCGCGACGAGTTTGTGCAGCTGCAGTTGAGCGGCGGGTCTATTCCGGGCGAAGAAATCGAACGCGTGACGTATGATGCGGCGCTCAAAACGCTGACGGTGAAGCTCAAGAATCAGGGCGACGTGCCTACGACTATGGATATCGCGCTGACGGAATGGCGCTTGGAGCCCCCATCGGGTGTTGCGGTGTCCGAGGTAGAGCACGTTAAGATTACCTACCAAAATGGCTCGACAAACGAAGTTGCCAAAGCCGACGGCTTGGCGGAATAGACGCCGTGCCTAGGCAGCACATTCAAAAGTAGCGGTGGTCCTACAAGGTCTGTTCGTTCAGGAAGACCAAAGTGTTCTTATTTGAAAGCTCGGGAAAGTGACGATAACCAACGTCAAACGCGGTGAGCCCGCTTACATCCTCGAGCTTGTTTTCTGCCATCCACCGCACCATGGAGCCGCGCGCCTTTTTGCTGGCGGTCGAGCGTTGGATGGGCTTGCCGTTGCGGATGCCTTCGCCAAAGAGGCACGTGACGACCGTGGCGTCGCCCGCGAGATGGGGCAGAACGGCTTTGGCATATTCCGCGCTCGCGAGGTTGACGATCGTAGCGTTGGAGCCCGCCGGAGCGATGGCCCGTGCGAGCTTGTCGCCCCAAAACGCATAGAGGTCTCGGGCATCGTCGACGGCAAGCTTCGCGCCCATCTCCAGCCGATACGGTTCAACGGCATGAAAGGGGCGTACGCATCCGTAAAGGCCCGAGAGGATCCACAGATGGTCTTGCAGCCATGCGAGCTGCGCGGAATCCATCACCTCGGGCGCCATGCTCTGGTATTGAATGCCGTGATAGGACATGACGGCAGGGGAGAGGTGACGGGCGAGTGCGGGATTGTCGAGATCGCCGTTTTTCAGGATGGGCCCAAACTCATGCAGGGTGTTGAGGCAAGGCCCCAGCAGTTTGTCACTCACGTTCCAGAGCGCCTGCAGACCTCCGCTGCCTTCATTCCGCTCGATATCTAGCAGTGCGCGGTGGAGGCGAGCCGTCTCGTGCGCAAAAGGTGGAATGCCCAGGACTTCAAAAGCATCTTGGGCCGCACGCATCTGCTTGGCGGGCGAAATGATGACCTGCGGCATGGACTCTCCTTTGCAAAAAAGAAAGTTGCGGTGAAATACGGCCCGTTTTGGCCGTTTAGGGGGTGCGGACAGAAAGTTGGACCGCGGGGCGGTCCGGACTGGAGGTTCGCAT
>CAUGKA010000164.1 GCA_959599615.1 uncultured Collinsella sp.
CAGTCTCGTCGGCCCACTCGTCCCAAATATGGCTGTTGAGGTCATGCACGTTATTGGACTTCTTTTGATAGATCCATAGGATCTCATCCATGGCAGATTTGAGGGCCGTACGACGCAAGGTAAGCGCCGGAAACTCCTCACGCAGGTCATAGCGTGCCGTGACACCAAAGTTTTTAATGGTATAGGCAGGGGTGCCATCCTCCCACACCGGGCGGACCTTTTGGCCCTCGGTGGTGGTGCCATGGTCCAGAATATCGCGGCACATGGTTACAAACTGTTGATCAGCCTTGCTCATTGATCCTCCTGTCAGTCGCCTAAAAGCGAGATTCATTGTATCCCAGGCGCGCAGTGTCGGATTGGACACTTGGGTCGGCACACGCAATGCACGGCAGCCAGCACCCCCACAATCGCAGACGTAACAACTTTGAATTTCTGACATATGCTAAAAAAGCTTGCGCGGAACCGCATACACGCTATCCTATTACTGACATATGTCAGATTTGGAGAGAGTATGGCAGGAAGACGCGAAAAATTACGCCGTGTTGGGATCATCCCCGAATATCGCGGCTTTACCCCCGACGGCCTTGCCAGCGGAGACGCCATCGAGATGACGGTCGATGAGCTCGAAGTACTGCGCCTGTGCGACCTGGAAGGCCTTAACCAAGAGGCAGTCGCAAAGCAGATGGGTATCGCGCGCGCCACGGTGGCGGCTATTTGCAGCCGCGCGCATCGCAAGGTGGCAAACGCGTTGGTCAATGGTCGGGCGCTCATCATCGAAGGCGGCAATATCGCGTACTCCCCCATTACCACGGCAACGGCCGTATGGCCAGCAAAGGAGATCGACACCATGAGGGTGGCAACCACGTACGACAACGGCAACATCTTTATGCACTTTGGCCGCAGCGAGCAATTCAAGATCTACGACATTCAGGACGGCAAGGTACTCAACGAGCAGGTCGTGGGCACCGGCGGCACCGGCCACGGTGCCCTTGCGGGCCTGCTCGCCAACGGCGGCGTGGACACGCTCATCTGCGGCGGCATCGGCGGCGGCGCTATCAACGCGCTTGCCCAAGCCGGCATCACGGTATACGCAGGTGCCCAGGGCAGCTGCGACGCTTGCGTCGAGGCCCTCATTGCCGGCACGCTCGCGCAGACCGGCGAGGCCACCTGCGACTGCCATGGCCACGGCCACGACCACGAGCACATCCATGAGCACGGCGGATCCTGCGGTTGCCACGGCCATCACGAGAACGAGGGTCACGAGGGCTGCAGCCGCCACTAACAGTAGGCAAACGATGCCATCACGCGTCTGCTCACACAACATATAACGCACCAACGGCGAAGGCCGCCTGGAATACCATCCAGGCGGCCTTCGCCATACACGACTCTACCAGTCGCTACTTTTTATTGCGCATCTGCGCTTCCATCTGGCGCAGCAGGTCCATATCGGACTTAGGACCACCCGTTCCCAGGCCGCCCATGCCGCCCAAGCCCATGGCATCCAGACCGGGAATATTGGGCATGCGCATCTTTTTGCCCTTCTTACCCTTTTTGCCCTTCTTGCCACCAGCCTGTGCCTGATTGGCCATCGTGCGCATGCGGCCCATCATCTTATTCATCTCGCCCCACTGCTTCATAAGGCTGTTGACCTCGGTGGGGGTTACGCCGGCGCCCTTGGCAATGCGGGCGCGGCGCTGGCCGTTGATGATGGAGGGACGCAGGCGCTCCTCCTTGGTCATCGACATGATGATGGCCTCGTTCTTATCGAAGATGCCCTCGTCCAGGTTGCCGCCCATCTGGTTGAGCGCGCGCTGGCCACCGGGGAGCATGCCCAGGATACCCTTCATGCCGCCCATCTTTTTGACGGCTTTCATCTGGTCGAGCATGTCGTTCATGGTAAAGCCCTCGCGCAGCATACGCTCGGCAGCCTCGAGCTGCTCAGCGTCAGCCGCCTCCTGGGCCTTCTCGATGATGCCGACGACGTCGCCCATGCCCAAGATGCGCTTGGCCATGCGGTCCGGGTAAAACGGCTCCAGCGAGTCGGGCTTCTCGCCCATGCTCACAAACTTGATGGGCTTGCCGGTCACCTGACGCACCGAAAGCGCGCCACCGCCACGGGCGTCACCGTCGAGCTTGGAGATAATCACACCATCAAAGTCGGTGCGCTCGGCAAACGTCGAGACCACGTTGACGATATCCTGGCCGGTCATGGCATCGACGACCATCAGCACCTGATCGGGCTTGACGGCCTTCTTGATGTCCACGGCCTCCTGCATCATCTGCTCGTCGATCTGCAAACGGCCGGCTGTATCGACGATGACCACGTCACGCAGGTGGTCGACGGCCTCCTGGATGGCGCCCTTGGCGATATCGACCGGGTGCTCGCCGTCACCGCGAAAGACCGGAACGCCGATCTCTCCACCGAGCGTGGCCAGCTGGTCGGCAGCGGCGGGACGGTAGACGTCGCACGCGGCGAGCAGCGGCGAGCGGCCCTGCTTCTTGAGCAGGTAGGCCAGCTTTACGGCCGCCGTGGTCTTACCGGAGCCCTGCAGGCCCACGAGCATGATGACATTGGGAATGCGGTTGCTAAAGACGAGCTTGCTCTCGGTGGAGCCGAGCATCTCGGTGAGCTCGTCGAGCACGATCTTGACGACGTTTTGCGCCGGCGACAGCGACTCCATGACCTCGGCGGTCATGCAGCGCTCCTTGGTCTTGGCGACAAACTCCTTGACGACCTTGAAGTTGACGTCGGCCTCGAGCAGCGCCATGCGAATGTCGCGCATGGCCGAGGTGATATCGGCCTCGGTCAGCTTACCCTTGCCGCGCAAGCGGTCAAATGTGTCGTTGAGGCGATCGCTCAGGGAATCAAACACTGGTTACTCCTTAGTTGGACTCGCCCACCAGGGCGCGGCAGAAATCTTTGGCATTGAACTCCTGCAGGTCATCGACCTGCTCGCCCACGCCCACGCGCAGAATCGGGAGCTTGAGCTTCTCGGCAACGGCCATGGCGATGCCGCCCTTAGCCGTGCCGTCGAGCTTTGTCATGATAATACCGTCCAGGCCAAGCGCCTCATTAAACTCGAGCGCCTGATTCAGGCCGTTTTGGCCCGTTGCGGCATCGATCACGAGGACGACCGAGACGGGCATGGGGCCGGCGGCCATATTGGCGGCGCGCTTACGCGTCACGTTGACCACCTTGGCGAGCTCGCGCATGAGCTCGGGGCTCGTGTGCAGACGGCCAGCAGTATCGATAAGCACCAAGTCGCTGCCGCGCCTGTCGGCCTCGTCGAGCACGTCATAGCACACGCTCGCCGGATCGGAGCCGCGGTCACGCTTAATAACCGGTACGCCGGCACGCTGGCCCCACACATCGAGCTGCTCGATGGCGGCGGCGCGGAAGGTGTCGGCCGAACCGATCACCACGTTCTTGCCGCGGGCAGCCATGGCGCTCGCAATCTTGCCGACCGTTGTGGTCTTGCCGGCGCCGTTGATGCCCACAAACAGCACGCAGCTCGGCGTATCGGAAAACGGATCACGCTCAACAGGCACAAAATGGCCCTCGAGCTGCTCGGCCAGAGCGCGGCGAAGCTGCGGGGCGGTCTTAAGGTTCTTCTTGGCAGCAGCATCGCGCAGGTCATCGGAGACCTGAATAGCGACCTCGGCACCCATGTCACCCATGACGAGGGTGTCCTCTAGGTCCTCCCAAAAATCCTCGTCGACCTCGCCGCCAAAGTAAAAGACCTCGTTAAGGGCCTCGCGGCTGCGCTCAAGTCCGCGCGAGAGAGCATCGAAGAATCCCATTATGCATTCACGACCTTTCCGGTTTCGCGATCGAGTTTTTGCGAGACGACGCGACTGACGCCGTCGGCTTGCATCGAGACGCCGTAGAGGACGTCAGCGTCCTCCATAGTACGGCGCTGATGCGAAATGACCAAGAGCTGCGTATCGGAACGCAACACGTCGAGCGCGCCGATGAGCTTGGACAGGTTGGCGTCATCGAGTGCCGCCTCGACCTCGTCCAGCACATAGAACGGCACCGTGCGCGTGCGATACACGGCAAAGAGCAGGGCGAGCGCCGTCAGGCTCTTCTCGCCGCCCGACATGAGCATCATCTTGGTGATGCGCTTGCCGCGCGGCTGCGCCACGACCTCGATGCCCGTCTCGGCCGGATGCTCGGGGTCGGTCATCTCCAGATGCGCCTGACCACC
>CAUGKA010000165.1 GCA_959599615.1 uncultured Collinsella sp.
CGGAGAGCACATTAAGTGCTCTCCGGCTCGTGCGGAACTCGCGATCGACCTTATGCCCCGCCCCTCGGGACTAAGGATACATGGTTGGAGTTGCTAGATGGCAAAATTCATTAGCTAGGGACGTGTCTTACCTTGCTTATCGAGACATCTTCACCACCGTGTATATAAAAAAGAAGTACCGGTTGGTGCCGGTACTTCTTTTGGTGCATCGATATGTGGCTGCAGCTTTTGCCGTTGGCTTACAGGCCGCAGGCTGCTTTGAGTTCTTCGACTCGGTCGGTATTCTCCCAGGTGAAGTCGGCGTCTTCTCGGCCGAAGTGACCGTAGGCTGCCGTCTTTTCGTAGATGGGGCGACGCAGGTCTAGGTCGCGGATGATTGCGCCCGGGCGCAGGTCGAAGGTCTTCTCGACGGCCTCGACGATCTTGTCCTCGGCAACATGCGCGGTACCGAAGGTGTCAACCATGATTGAGAGGGGCTTGGAAACGCCGATGGCGTAGGCAAGCTCGACTTCGCAGCGGTCGGCCAGACCGGCGGCGACCACGTTCTTGGCGACCCAGCGCGCGGCATACGCGGCGGAGCGGTCAACCTTGGTGCAGTCCTTGCCGCTAAAGGCGCCGCCGCCGTGACGGCCGTAGCCGCCGTAGGTGTCGACGATGATCTTGCGGCCGGTGAGGCCCGTGTCGCCCATGGGGCCGCCCACGACAAAGCGACCGGTGGGGTTCACGTAGATGTCCGCGTTGTCCCACGGCATGTTCTCGGCGGCCATGACCGGGGTGATGACGTGTTCGATGAGGTCGGCCTTGATCTTGCCCATGTCCTCAATCTCGGCGGCGTGCTGCGTGGAGATGACGATGGTCGTGACCTCCACGGGCTTGCCTTCCTCGTAGCGCACCGTGACCTGGGTCTTGCCGTCGGGGCGCAGGTAGGGCAGGGTTCCGTCATGGCGCACGGCAGCCAGGCGCTCGGCCAGGCGGCTTGCCAGGTAGTGCGGCATGGGCATGAGGGTCTTGGTCTCGTTGGAGGCATAACCGAACATCATGCCCTGGTCGCCGGCGCCGATCAGGTCGATCGGGTCGGTGGTAGCGCCGGTCTGGGTCTCGAAGGACTCGTCAACGCCCTGGGCGATATCGGGCGACTGCTCGTGGATGAGGCTCATAACGCCGCAGGTGTCGCAGTCAAAACCGAACTTGGCGCGGTTGTAGCCAATGCGGCGGATGACGCCGCGGGCGATTTCCTGTACGTCGACGTAGGCCTGGGTGCGAATCTCGCCGGCAACGATGACGGTGCCGGTGGTCACGAGGGTCTCGCAGGCGCAGCGGACGTTCTCCACGTTGGCAGGCACGCCGTTGGGGGCGATGTAGCCCTGCTCCTGGAGCTCTATTTCTTTGGCGAGGATTGCGTCGAGGACGGCGTCGCTGATCTGGTCAGCGATCTTATCGGGATGACCTTCGGTCACCGACTCTGACGTAAAAACAAAGGACCCGTGTTGGGGTGGAATGGAACGAAGTTCTTCTGACATGATTGTCCTTTCAAAAACGTGTCCCAGCGACCGTTACCATTCCGCCGGGCTCTCTATGCAAGGGCACATCATAGCGCGTAAATCAAACATTCACACCCTTTCCGCACCTACTCATTGGGGACAGACTTAAATGACCAGTCTTAAACCAAGAATGTCCCCAATGACTACAACGACTGGTCATTTAAGTCTGTCCCCAATGAGTAGTCCCCAATGACTGGGTCGGTGCCCTTTGTGCGGAGGTTGCTTTGATGCTTTATACTGATGCGGTTAGACATCCATCCTGCAATCGAGGAGATTTCCATGGCATCAGACGTTCGCGTCCGCTTTGCACCCTCACCGACGGGCAAGCTGCACATCGGCGGCGCCCGCACCGCTATCTATAACTGGGCTTTCGCCCGTGCAAACGGCGGCACGTTCATCCTGCGCATCGACGACACCGACCCCACCCGCTCTACCGACGAGAACACGCAGATTATCCTGCGCGCCATGCGTTGGCTGGGCCTGGACTGGGACGAGGGTCCCGAGGTGGGCGGCGATTTTGGCCCCTACGCCCAGACCGAGCGCCTGGACCTGTACAAGCAGGCCGCCCAGAAGCTTTGGGACGAGGGCAAGGCCTATCCCTGCTTCTGCACCAAGGAGCAGCTCGACGCCGATCGCAAGGCCGCGCAGGAGCGCAAGGACCCCTTCCAGGGCTATCAGCGCCGTTGCCGCGACCTTGATCCCGAGGAGGCCCGCCGTCGCATCGAGGCCGGCGAGTCCTACGTCCTGCGCATCAAGGTGCCCGAGGACCGCGGCGACGTCGTCATCCACGACGCCGTTCACGGCGAGGTGACCTTCGACGCCAAGGAGCTCGACGACTTTGTCATCTTCCGCTCCGATGGCACGCCCACGTACAACTTTGCGACCGTCGTCGACGACGCCATGATGAAGATCACCCATGTCATCCGTGGCGACGACCATCTGTCCAACACCCCGCGTCAGGTCATGGTCTACGAGGCCCTCGGCGCGCCCGTGCCCACGTTCGCCCACATCTCCATGATCCTGGGCGCCGACGGCAAGAAGCTCTCTAAGCGCCACGGCGCCACTTCGGTGGAGGAGTACCGCGACGCCGGTTACCTGTCCGACGCCTTCGTCAACTACCTGGCGCTGCTCGGCTGGTCGCTCGACGGCGAGACCACGATCATCCCGCGCGATGTCCTGGCCAGCAAGTTCTCGCTCGACCGCATCTCCAAGAACCCGGCGACCTTCGATCCCAAGAAACTCGACTGGGTCAATGCCGAGTACATCAATGGTATGTCCGATGCTCAGTTTGCCGACGAGATCATGGTCCCCGAGCTGCACGAGGCCGGCATGATCGAGGGCAACGTCGAGTATGGCGAGGATTGGATCGATGCGCTTGCCGCCATCGTCAAGCCGCGCACCAAGATGCCGGCCGACGCCGTGACCGTCGCCGCTCCCATCTTTGCTACGGCCGAGACGCTCGAGTATGACGAGAAATCCGTTAACAAGGGCCTGGCCAAGGAGGGTATGGGTTCCATTCTGGACGCCGCCAAGGCCGCGCTCGAGGGCGTGGACGATTGGACTGCCGAGGTCATCGACGCCGCGCTTGAGCCGCTGCCCGAGCAGATGGACCTTAAGAAGCGCGTGGTGTTCCAGGCCGTGCGCGTCGCTGTCTGCGGCAACATGGTGAGCCCTCCGCTGGGCGAGACCATGGCGCTCGTCGGCCGCGACGACTGCCTGGCGCGCATCGACCGCGCCCGCACTATGGCGCTGTAATCGCTGCGCAAACGTTTGTATCTGAGCCCCGTTCTCCCCGAGCGGGGCTCTTGTTTCTGTACCGATGAGTGGGTTGCTGGGACAAAATAATCAGTAGTGTTTGTCCCATGTTCGAGTGACGCAACGAGCTCGACACTCGTATCGGCCATGGGACAAACACTACTGATTATTTTGTCCCAGCCCTTTCAGGTCCGTTCGTTAGAGGTGGTGTATGGCTCAACAACTGTCGCTGTTTGGTTCGCCGGAACCGGAGGAGGCTCCGGTGAAGTCCGTGCCTGCCGCTGCTCCGGCAAAGCCCGAGCCTGCACCCGAACCCGTCGCCGCCTACGCGAGCGTGGTCCTCGACATTCCCACCCGCGCGCTGTCCGAGCCATTTTCCTACAGCATTCCCCGGTCCCTTGCCAACGAGGCACAGATCGGATCCACGGTCCTGGTTCACTTTGGTAACCGTGCCGCCGCGGGCTATGTCGTTGACATTGCGCCTGATTTGGGCGACCTGCAGGGCAACAACGCCCTCGACCCCGCGCGCATTAAACCCATCGAGGCCATCCTCAGCAAGCCGCTCTTTACCGCCGAAGCTGCGCGCATTGCGCGCTGGATGAGCCGCGAGTACGTCGCGACGCTTTCCGAGTGCCTGCGCCTGTTTTTGCCCCCGGGCGGTAGCCCGCGTGTGGTCAAGGGGGACGACGGCGTGTGGACGGTTGAACGTCCAGCCGTCAAGCCAATCCAAAACCGCTGGGTGATGCTTACGCCTGAAGGCTTTGACTACACGCCGCCCAAGACCGCGGTCCGCCAGCGTCAGCTCATCGAGGCGCTGCAGTGCGGCCCGGTCACGACTCGCGACCTCAACCTTCTCTATAACAGCATG
>CAUGKA010000166.1 GCA_959599615.1 uncultured Collinsella sp.
GACTCTGCTTGCAGCCGGAGCGAAGGGGGAAACTCAGCCCCCTCCGCCCCGTCCTACGGTGACTCGGTTGCACCGTGTGCTGCCGAAGGGGCTTTGCGCGATGACTAGGGCTGAATAGAAAATGAGTGTGGGCGCCGTCGTTCGTTTGAACGACGGCGCCCACGTTTTGGATTTATTGGGCTGTGGCGGTGAAGGTTGTTTTGTCGGCGGCGATGTGCACGTGCAGCTTTGCCTGACCGTCGCAGCTGATGAGCACGCCTACCTCGAACGGGGTTCCCGTCTTGTCGTAGGTCGAACGCACGATGCGCATCGCCGCCTTACCGGTGTTCTGTCCCAAAAGGCGCGCCTCATGCTTGTCGAGGTTGACCGTCTCGTAGACGGCATCGACGCTTGCGGGCAGGATGCCGGTCTTTTCCGCGATATAGGCGTAGAGCGAGCCATCCACGTCTTTGCGTGTGAGCTCGGGGCAAAGTGACACGGGGATATAGACGTAGTTGAGCTCCATGGGTTTGTCGTTGGCGAGACGCAGGCGGCGAATCTCCCAGACGGGTGTCCCCTCGGGCACTTTGAGCCCAGAGGCGATGCCGCGGACGGCCGGTATGCTTGAAAAGGCGAGAATCTGCGAGCTCGGAACCCGTCCCGCTTCGCGCATCCGCGCGCTGAAATTCAGGGCCAGGTCGATGCCGGGTGCTGAGGTTTGGGGTTTGATGAACGTTCCCTGCCCACGTTTGCGCACCACGCGCCCCTCGATGACGAGATCTTGGAAGCAACGGCGCACGGTCGCGCGCGATAACTCTAGCCGCTCACAGATTTCGAGCTCGCGTGGCAGCGGCGTCTTGGTGTCGAACGCCTGGCTGGCGATAAGCAGGGCGATTCGATGTTTAAGTTGGACATACCGCGGCGTATCACCGCTGCGGTCGAAGGGTTCGGAGGCGAGAAACGAGATCATATCCATGGGGTACCTCCATATCGTGGGCGTACGTGACATGGTCTGACACTGCGGGGCAAACCGGAGATGCCAGGCCCGATTCTTGCTGGTATGTATGGTGCATAAGGAACATAAAACATTTATCAGACAATCTACCTGCTATTTTAAAAATAATTAGAAGAAAAAATAATTTAGGCACAAAAATAGTTGCTACCGTTAACCGATGAATAGTTGCCGTTCGCAACTATTTTCTTGTACCGAACATGCCCCGGCGCAACAAGAATCTCAGCAAAAAGCAAAGCCGTGCGACACACGGCAGGTCGAGAGGAGACCGCATGCGGTATCTGGTAATGGTCAGTCACGGAACGCTCGCTCCCGGACTGCACAGTGTCCTCAAGATGCTCGGCAATGACGCCCCGAACATCTTGTCGACGAGTCTCGTGGACGGCATGGGCGCTGACGAGTATGTCGAGAACGTCAAGGCGATGCTCGCTCCCGTTACCGCCGATGACGAGGTTGTCCTGCTTGGTGACATCCTGGGCGGATCGCCGCTCACCAATGCCATGAACACGCTGGCCGAGAAGGGTCTGCTCGCCCACACCATTGCCTTCGGCGGTATGAATCTGCCCATGGCTATGACCGCCATGATGGGGCTTGCCACCATGGACCTGGATTCCCTCAAGCAGATGATGCTGCAGGAGGGCAAGAACGGTATGTCCGAGCTCGTTGTCCCGACCGATGACGCCGACGACGAGGACGACGACATCTAGGCCGCACCAAGGTTTCATCTAGCTGCAAACGTTAGGAAGAAGAGGCCGCGACCGCGGGCCTCATGAAGGAAAGGGGAGAACGTATGATTTCGTTCATCCGTATTGACGACCGTATGATCCATGGACAGACCGTTACCCGTTGGGCCCTCGAGTATCCCTGCGACGGTCTTATCGCCGTCAACGACGCCGCGGCGTCCAACCCCGTGCTCAAGGAGGCCTACAAGAGTGCCTCGGGCAAGAAGACGTTCGTGTGGACCAAGGAGCACTTCAAGGAGGTCTCCGAGAAGGTTCTCAAGTCCAACACCAAGTACTTCCTGATCACCAAGAACCCGCTCGACATGAAGGAACTTCTCGTCGATTTTGGCTTTAAGCCCGGCATGGACCGCATCATCGTCGGTCCCTGCAACGATCGTCCCGGCACCACCAAGCTCGGCAACAACCAGTCGATCACGCAGGAAGAGGCCCAGGCGCTCGAGGATCTCACCAACGCCGGCTACACGGTCGAGTTCGCCCTTATCAAGGAGAAGTCCATCGGTGAGTGGCCCAAGTTCCGCGGTCAGTTTGGCTTCTAGTTAGGCGCCAGCCGCATTTTGGTACCTACAGCCCTGGGGGAAAGGGCTGAGGAATAAAGAAAGGGGAAAGCATGGCAATCAATGCATTCCAAGCCGCGCTGTTCGGCCTGTTCGCCTGCCTGGCATCACTGCCTGGCATGGGTGGCACGACGATCGGCAACTACACTCTGGGTCGTCCTCTGGTCGCCGGCCTCATCGTCGGCATCATCATGGGCGATATGCAGACGGGCATCCTCGTCGGCGCTGCCATCCAGGTTGTCTACATCGCTCTCGTGACCCCTGGCGGAACCGTCTCCGCCGACGTCCGCGCCGTGTCCTATATCGGTATCCCGCTGGCGATCCTCGCCATCAAGAACTCGGGCATCGATCCCGCCTCCGCTGAGGCTGCCGGCATGGCCGCATCCCTCGGCGCCGCCGTCGGCACGCTCGGCACTGTGCTCTTCTATGGCACCGCCACCATCAACCTGGTGTGGCAGGGCATGGGCTGGAAGTGGCTCGAGAAGGGCGATCTCCACAAGCTCTACCTGGTCAACAACGTTCTGCCTTGGATCGGTCACATCGTCTGCTCGTTCCTCCCGACGTTCATCATCACCATGGGCGGCACCGCCATGGTCGACCTCATGAAGACCTACATGCCCATGGACGGCATCGCGATGAAGACGCTGTTCACCGTCGGCTCGCTGCTGCCTACCGTCGGTATCGCCATCCTGCTCAAGCAGGTCATCTCTAAGCCCACGGACTTCCTGACGTTCTTCTTCGGCTTCACCCTGTCCGCTGTCATGGGATGCAACCTGATTGCCGCCGCCGGCATCGGCTGCTTCTTCGCCATGATCAACTATGAGATCGCTTCGCTCAAGATCGACCTCGCAAACGCTCCCAAGGCAGCTATCGCCTCGGGCTCCGATGATGAGGAAGAGGAGGACATCTAATGGCAGAGAAGAAGAAACTCTCTAAGAAAACGCTTGCCAAGTCGTTCCGCAACTGGTCCTATGGCAACCTGACTTGCTTCTCGCAGGAGCACATGCAGACCTTCGGTTACCTGTGCGCCATGCTTCCGATCGTCGAGGAGCTCTACGACACGCCCGAGGAGCAGAAGCAGGCCCTCCAGACCTACTCCGCGTTCTTCAACACCGAGCCGCAGATCGGCACCATGATTGTCGGCGTCACCGCCGGCCTCGAGGAGGCTCGCGCAAACGGCGAGGCCATCGACGACGACGCCATCAACGGCATCCGCGCCGGCCTCATGGGCCCGCTCGCCGGCCTTGGCGACTCGCTGATCGTCGGTACCCTGATCCCGATCCTGCTCGGTATCGCCCTCGGTCTCTCGACCGGCGGCTCCCCGCTCGGCGCTATCTTCTATATCGTCGTGTGGAACCTGCTCATGTACCTCGGCATGCGCTTTGCCTACAACCAGGGCTATGAGCTCGGCGGCAAGGCGGTCGAGGCCCTCGTCGGCCCCAAGGCAAAGGCTCTTCGCGATTCCATCGTGATGGTTGGTACCATGGTCATCGGTGCAGTCGGTGCTACCTGGGTCTCCATCACCTGCAGCCCCAACCTGGTGCTGCCCGGCGGCGGTAAGTTCCAGGACACCCTCGATGGCATCTATCCGCACCTGCTGCCGATGGTCTTCATCATCTTCTGCTGGTACATGATGACCAAGAAGAAGGTCAACCCCATCGTTATGATGCTGATTCTCGTCGTGATCGCATTTGTGGGCGTTCTCATTGGCTTCTTCGATCCGGCGCTGAGCTACTAGTCATCATCCTTTGACCCCCTGCAAGGCCGTGCGGCCTCAACCGCACGGCCTTCTGATTCAAGACTTTAGTCTGCTGGCCGCGCAGCGGCCAGCTTTAAACCACCCGCTAC
>CAUGKA010000167.1 GCA_959599615.1 uncultured Collinsella sp.
AGCCTGCTGGGCGAGTAACCACCTGCAGGCTAGCCATCAAACGGCAAAGTCCCCGTCGAGCACACGCCCGGCGGGGACTTTTTCCATGCCGGCCGCCCGACCACCGCAAAGGTGCTGTCCCCTTTGTGGCGGTTTTGGTCGGCTAGCCTTCGAGCTGCGCCACTTTGTAGCGGTAGGCTGCAGCGATGACGTCTTTGCAGCCCTCGCGGCCCAGCTTGGCGCGGTTGACGACGATGTCCTTACCGCTCGTCATCTTCCACTTGCCGGCGCTGTAGCGCTTGTAGAATGCCTCGCGCGCCTTCTGCTGCTGCTTGACCAGCTTGGCGCCCTTCTTTTTATTAAGGCCTCGCTTTTTGCGCACAATCTCGACGCGGTCCTCAAAAGGAGCGGTCACCAGCACGGCAATGTGGTTGGGGTTGTTACGCAGCAGGTAATCGGACAGACGGCCTTCGATAATGCAGCTCTCGGTCTCGCCCAGGTCCAAAATCACCTGGCTCATCTTTTGGAACAACTTGTCCGAGTACGAACGCGCATCGTAGCGGTCGGGCAGGAACGCCATGTTCTCCACGGCCAGACGCTCGTCGTAGGCGGCCATCTTGTCGAGCGACTCGCCCGCGCGCAGCGACGCACGCACCAGCAGCTCGTTATCGTACAGCGGAATCCCCAACTCGTCGGCAAGCATGCGGCCAATCTCGTGGCCCTCGGCGCCAAAGTCGCGCGCGATGGTAATGACCACAGGATTCTTCTTATTCTCCAGATCGCTCATCGCGATTCCTTTCTCTATGTGACAAAGGGGCTGTCCCTTTGCCACATTCTACGCTGCCACCATTCGCCTCTGATATGCGCGAACCAGCAGCGAGATACCAAAGTTGAGCACAAAGTACATCGCAAACACCAGGCCGTAGAGCATAAGCACCTGCGACAGATCGATCGCGTGGGCCATCACGACATTTGCCGTGTACATGAGCTCGGCCACGTTAATGCCCGAAAGATACGAGCTGTCCTTGATAACGGTCGTGCACTGGCTAAACAGCGCCGGGATGATCGTCTTAAACGTCTGCGGCAGAATGATGTAGCGCATGGTGGCAAAGAAGCCAAAACCCTGGCTCTGCGCCGCCTCAAACTGGCCGCGCGGAATCGAGTTGAGGCCGCCGCGCACAATCTCGGCCATAACGGCGCTGGTAAACAGCGTAAAGGCGATGGTCGAGATCACAATGTCCAAGCCCTGCACCGTAAAGTAGATAAACAGGATCCACAGCAGGTTCGGCGTGCAGCGGAACAGCTCGATATAGGCGCTCACCAAAATACGGAACGGGCGGGGCGCATAGCTTTTAACGAGCGCCAGCACCGTGCCAAAGATGAGCGAGAAAAAGATCGACAGCGCCGAGATCTCGATGGTCTTAACAAAGCCGCCCCAAATGTAGAGCAGGTTGGTCGCGTTGAAGATTTCCATGCGCTAGGCCTCCTCTACGTTGTCGAGCCCCAGCTCGGCCAGGCTCACGCCGTGCGGACGCTCCTTGGAGCGACGCTCGAGCCACTGCACCAGCATGGCGAGCGGAAAGCAGATGATGAAGTACATAAGGCAGCAGACGATGTATCCCTGCAGGTAACCGTACAGACTCACAAAGTTGTCGGAACGGTACATAAGGTCGCCGCCGGCCACAAGCGCCAGCACCGACGTATTCTTGACCAGGTTGAGCGCCTGGTTACACAGCGGCGGCAAAATGATCTTGAATGTCTGGGGCAGCACGATGTACCAGTACGCCTGCGCACGGGTGAAGCCCTGGCTCTGGGCCGCCTCCATCTGACCGCGCGGAACCGCCTCGATACCGGTGCGGATGACCTCCGAAATGTAGGCCGCGTGATACAGACCCACGCCCAAGAAGCCCAGCACGAACGGCGCGATGCGCACCGGCTGGTCGGCACCGGTTATGGCCTGCAAAAACTGCGGTCCGGCCATGTACATAAAGAGCACCTGCACGGGCAACGGGGTGTTCTGGTAAAACTCCACGTACACGCGGCTTATGGCGCGCAACACGCGCGAGCGAGTGGTAGAGAACACACCCAGCAGCGTGCCCAGCACCAGCGACAACAGCAGACCGGCAACGACCACCTGTAGCGTCACGCCAAAGCCCTCCCAGAAGGGCCCCATGTTTTGAAATGTCGTCGACCAACGGTCGGCGTCAAATAATCCTTCGAGCATTTGATTCCTTCCTTGGACGATGCGCCTATACAAGACCCCAGGTCTTGACCTCTTGGTCGAGCCAGCCGTCGGCCAGGCGATCGCAAATCACCTGATCGACCACGGCCGAAAGGTCGCAGCCCTTCTTGGTCGCCACGCCGTAGCCCTGCTCGCCAAACTTGACCTCGGGCTGCAGCAGCTCAACGGTCTCGTTCATGTAACCGGCCAGCGTGGAGCGGTCCATGGCAAAGACGTCGATATTGCCGGCGTCGAGCGAACTCTTGATGATGGGGTAGCCGCTAAAGGCCCTAAACTCGGGCTTGCAGCTAAAGCCGTTGTCCTTGATCATCTGCTCGATCAGGCCCTGCGTGGTAGCACCCTGGCTCACGCCGATGATCTTGCCGTCCAGGTCCTCAATCGAGGTAAAACCCGAACGCTTCTTGACCATGAGTCCCACGTAGTCGGTGCGGTACGGCGTCGAGAAATCCCAGCTCTTCTTGCGCTCGTCGGTGATAGTGTAGGTCGCCGCGACCACGTCGAGTTGGCCGTTATCGATCAGCGGGCCGCGCGTCTTGGGCGTTACGTCGGTAAACTCGACAAGCTCCTGGGCGCGGGCCTCCTTGTAG
Source organism: uncultured Collinsella sp. (assembly GCA_959599615.1). Lineage (GTDB taxonomy): Bacteria > Actinomycetota > Coriobacteriia > Coriobacteriales > Coriobacteriaceae > Collinsella. Next base: position 2,809 of record CAUGKA010000167.1, read on the forward strand.
CTCACGCCAAAGACGGCAGCGGCGATCTGGTAGCACAAATCGACTTCCATACCCTCAAAGCGGCCCTTGGCGGTGTCGTAATAGCCATAGCCGGGAACATCCTTCTTAACGCCGGCATTCAGATGGCCACGCGACTTGATGGCCGCAAGCTTGGACCCCCTGTCGGAGCCCTCGCCGCTGGTGGAGGTGCCGCAACCGGTAAGCGCGGTCCCCGTCAGCGCAAGCATACCGGCGCCCGCCAGCTGCAAAAAGTGACGGCGCGACACGGCCGCCCTCGTCATATCCGTCATGTCCATCACCGCGCCTAGTGCAAAATCTTGGACAGAAACTCGCGGCAGCGCGGGTTCTCGGGGTTATCGAAGAAGTGCTCGGGCGTGCCCTCCTCCAGAATGCGGCCGTCCTCCATAAAGATGACGCGGTCGGCCACCTGGCGCGCAAAGCCCATCTCGTGCGTCACGCAGATCATGGTGATGTCCTCCTGCGCGAGCTCAATCATAACGTCCAGAACCTCCTGGACCATCTCGGGGTCGAGCGCCGAGGTCGGCTCGTCAAACAGGATGATGGGCTGCTTGGTGCACAGAGCACGGGCGATGGCGATGCGCTGTTGCTGACCACCCGAGAGATTCTGCGGATACTCGCCGGCCTTATGAGCCATGCCGACGCGCTTGAGTGCAGCGATGGCGATCTCGGTCGCCTCCTCCTTGCTCTTCTTTTGCAGCTTGATGGGCGCGAGCGTCAGGTTGCCGAGCACCGTCATGTTGGGATACAGGTTGAACTGCTGAAACACCATGGAACTATACTTGCGAGCCATCTCCAGGTGATTCTTCTTGGTGAGCGGCGTACCGTCGATGACGACCTCGCCCGACGTGGGCTCCTCCAGATAATCGACGCAACGGATGAGCGTCGACTTACCCGAGCCGGAAGGCCCGATCATTACGAGCTTCTCGCCGCGCTTAACGGTGAGATTGATATCTTTGAGCACATGCAGGTCGCCAAAGTACTTGTTGAGATGCTTGATCTCGATCATGTCTGCCATGAATGTCCCTTCCCTGCGTTTACACGAGTTGCACTATTGTACGGAAAGAACCACGTTTCCGCAGCCCACACTACATTCCCGTAAAGAACCCGCAACCTTTAACCCACTCATTGGGGACAGACTTAAATGAGTGCCCGCTCATTGGGTACTCATTTAAGTCTGTCCCCAATGAGCACCCAACCCCCCTTGTTGAGCACAAGTCAGCGAAAACCCGTACACGCGAGCAAGGTGACGTGAAATCAAAACCACCCCTAAAAGGGGTGGTTTGCTCTTAGGGTATAACCCTTGGAT
>CAUGKA010000168.1 GCA_959599615.1 uncultured Collinsella sp.
ACCGGTTTATGACCGGGCAGAGTCTGCTCATTGACGGTGGCGAGGCCGGCCGCACACAATTTATTTGGCCCGAATAGGAAACGCGCCCGATGGAAAGCCGTCGGGCGCGTTTTTGATGTATCGATTTTTAGCTGAGGCAAGTCCAGTTGACGGGGGTCGAGCCGTGCTGTTCGAGTAGCCGATTGGCTGCCGAGAAGGGACGCGACCCCATAAAAGCGGGGAGTTCTGCCGTGGCACGGTTGGCCGAAAGTGGCGAGGGGTGCGTGGAGGCTAAGCAGTACTTGCCGGTTGCCTCGCCCGCGCCAGTCGCGGCGAGCTTGCCCTCGACCATCTGCTGGGCAAAGCGGCCCCATGCCAAAAAGACGACCGGCTGGGGCAGCTGGCAGCAGCGTTCGATAATGTAGTCGGTAAGCGTGCTCCAGCCCAGCTTGGCGTGCGAGTTCGCGGCATGCTCGCACACGGTGAGCGTGGTGTTGAGGAGCAGGACGCCCTGTTGTGCCCAGGGGGTTAGGTCTCCCGTGGCGGGAATGGCGCAGCCCAGGTCGGCTTTGAGTTCCTTATAGATGTTGCGCAGGCTCGGCGGCAACTTGGTTTGCGTCGCAGGCACCGAGAACGACAGTCCCATGGCCTGGTTGGGCCCGTGATAGGGGTCTTGGCCCAAGATGACAACCTTGGCCTGGTCGGCCGGCGTGTAGGCGAGGGCATTGAGGATGTCGTCTTGTGCCGGGTAGATGGTCTGCTCGGCACGCAAAAGGGCGATACGCTCGAGCAGCTGGTTCGTAGTGTCACGTACCGGCTGCGGCGCATCGCCCAACCAAGTTGTTATGTTGCGGTCGCGAGTTGCGGTGTCCATGGAACTCCTTTAGGGAAGATGCTATGTCGGCATCTATTGTAAAGGCGTCTAGAGACCTGTATGCCGCGGCTGCATGAGGACTGGGGTCTACGAGACGTGCTCGGGCGCTCCTGCCATACGAGCGTGTCCATGTGCGCGAAGGCGCGGAAGCTCGACAGTTGCCGCCATGACGCCGGTGAGGATGAGGGCAGCGCCAAGGAAGGCGATGGGGCTCAGGACCTCGCCGACCAGGAAAAACGAGAAGACGGCGGAGCAGACCGGCTCGAGCGAGAAGGCGAAGCCAGTGGTTTCGGCAGGTACGTGGGGCTGCACGAGCGTCTGGGTGATAAAGCCGTAGGCAGAGCAGATGAGTGCGAGCGCAACGATAACGACGATCTCGCTCGGCGTGCTGGGAAGCGTGAAGCCGCCAAAGGTAAATGCGGCGATACCCGAGAACAAGCCGCCGAAGCCCAGCTGCCAAACGCCCAGAGCCAGTGGATCGACTTCTTCGACAAAGCGCTTGGCGATGATAATGTGGCCGGCATAGATAAAGGCCGAGAGCAGCATGATGATCGCGCCGGGATTCAGGCTGGTAAAGTCGGCGCCCGAGAGCAGCAACATGCCGCAGGTGACGATGGCTGTGCCGATGAGCACCTTGCGCTCGGGGGCGCGACGCAGCAGGGCCGCGTTGGCAAACGGCACGATCACGACCGTCAGGCTCTGCAAAAAGCCGGCGGTGGAGGCGGAGGTGAGGCTGGAGCCCAGGCACATGCAGGTGATCTCGGTTGCCATGATGGCGCCGATGATGGCGGCGCGGACCATCAGGTCACGGTTGATGCGCACCGCGTGCTTGTGGAAGAGCAGCAGGCAGGCCGCAAAGGCGATGATGCAGCGCAGCGCGACGATGCTCGTGGCGTTCATGCTGTCCATGCCGATCTTCATAAGGGGGTACGAAAAGCCCCATGCGACGGGAACGGAAAATGAGAGCGCGATTGCTTTTTTGCGATCCATGGGACTCCTTTTGTTACAGAACGGTTTCGCAAAAAGGATTCTGCTCCCAGATATGGATGTAGTAAAGCGAATGTATCTTCAGTATGATTAAGAAATACTAATGCAGGTAGAAAAAGCCCTGGCAAAACGTTTTACGGCTACATCGACGTGGAGGCACGATGGCATCGCGGTATCAGATTGTTTGTATGGTGGTCGATCGCGGCAGCCTGAAGGGTGCAGCCGATGAGCTGGGCTATACGCAAAGCGCGGTGAGCCAGGCCGTCAAGGCGCTCGAGCGTGAGCTGGGTACCACGCTTATCGAGCGCGGCAAACAGGGCGTCTCGCTTACGCGCGACGGTAAACAGTATCTGCCGTATCTGCGCCAGATCGTAACTGCCGAGGCCGAGCTCGAGGGCAAGCGCCAGGAGTTGCTGGGGCTTTCGTCGACTGACATTCGCATCGCGACGTTTACCAACGTGAGCCGTACCGTGTTGCCGCGCGTGATTCGCGACTTTGGGGCCCTGCACCCGGGCGTGCACTTTACCCTCAAGCAGGGCGATTACACGCGCAACGCCCAGTGGGTGCACGATGGCGTGGTTGACTTTTGCTTTACGGCGCGCGGATTTACCGCGGGGCTCGAGAAGCGCGTGGTCTATCACGACGAGTTGGTGGCGCTGCTGCCGACCGCGCATCCGCTGACGGCAAAGGAAAAGGTGACGCTCGCCGACCTGGCGTCCGAGCCGTTTGTGCTGCTGGATGAGGGCGAACAGAGTCTGGTGCTCGATGCCTTTGCCGCGCACGGGCTGTCGCCGCACGTGACGAGTGAGGTCACCGACGACTACACCATTATGGCGATGGTGGAGGAAGGCCTTGGCGTGAGCATGCTCTACCGTCGTACGGTCGAGGGCATGAAGGCCGATATTCAGGTGCGTCCCATCGTGCACGCTCCCTCACGCGATGTAGTGGCAGCCTGGCGTAGCTGGGACACCATGCCTATCGCCACGAGGCGCTTTATCGATTATATGAGCTCGCATATCGGGAGCTAGTTGCCGATGCGCCACCTTGTTGGATGTGTCTAGCGCGTCCCGGTCTTGGCCTGCGTCAGACGGTAGGTGCGTGCCGGGTGACAGAGCAATACCGCCACGACCATAAAGAACGCCGTGGTGCCCAGACTGATGGGGTAGACCATCATGATGTTCGCAAAGGTGCGGAAGTTCGGGAACACACAGAAGACCCAATAGAAGCGGATGCCGCAGACGCAGATCATGGTGATGAGGGCGGGCATAAGCGAGATGCCAAAGCCGCGCAGGTAGCCGGACATGTTTTCGTAGAACATGCTAAAAGCGTACGCCGGGAAGATCGAGCACACGCGGATATAGCCGATCGAGACGATGTTGGGATCGCTGTTGAAGAGCGCCAGGATCTCGCGCCCCAAGCCGACGATGATGACGATCGTGGTGAGCGCAACGATACCGCCTTCGACCAAGCAGACTTTGAGCGTCTTGGTGCAACGGTCGATCTCGCGGGCGCCGTGGTTTTGTCCCACAAAGGTGGTGCAAGCTTGGCTAAAGCTGTTGAGCAGGTTGTAACACACGTACTCTAGGCTCATGGCGGCGCTCGATGCCGCCATGACCTCGGTGCCCAGGCTGTTGATGGCGGACTGGATGATGATGTTGGCGACGGCAAAGACGGCGCTTTGGATGCCGGCGGGCAGGCCAATCTTGACGATGCGCTTGAGAGCGACGGGGTCTAAGCCTAAGTCGCGTGGGGTGACGCGGACGACGGAGTCGGTCTTGAGCAGGTGGATAAAGAGCGTAGCGGCGCTGACGGTGTAGGCGATGGCGGTGGCGATGGCGACGCCCGCGACGCCCCAGTGGAGTACGGGGACAAAGATAAGGTCCAGTCCAATGTTGAGGACGGTGGACACGGCAAGCGCCTGCAGCGGCATGCGGGTGATGCCGACGGAGCGGAAGATCGCGGCCTCAAAGTTGTAGAGCAAGATCGAGGGCATACTGAGCAAAAAGACGCGCAGGTAGAGCGATGCGAGCGGCATGGTTTCGGCGGGGACGTTGAGCGCGGCGAGCATGGGCTCGGCAAAGATCTCGCCCAGCGCGATGACGACAAAGCCCACGAGTGCCATAAGAATCGAGGTATGGACGGCGCGCTTGACCATGTTCTGGTCGT
>CAUGKA010000169.1 GCA_959599615.1 uncultured Collinsella sp.
TTCGCCCGCACCATTGATTGAAAGAGCTCCCAACAATGGGAGCTTTTTTGTTATGCACGATCTCCTTGGACGGGTATCCTAATGCCAACGTGTGCCTATCAGAGGAGAGACCATGCTGTTTTCCGGTATCATCGCCGCCCTTACCAGCCTTTTGATTCCCATCATCATCCTGTTGCTGCTGCTCCCCAACGCCTGCTACGTCGTTGAGCAGCAGCACGCTGTGATCATCGAGCGCTTGGGTAAGTTCAATCGTATCGTCAACGCGGGCTTCCACGTGAAGGTGCCCGTGATCGACCGCAAGGCCGCCACGGTGAGCCTGCGCACCATGAAAAATGGTTTTGGCATCGACGTTAAGACCCAGGACAACGTGACCATCGGCCTTGAGGTCTCCGCTCAGTACCACGTGAGCTACGACATGGGCGCCGGCCCGGCAGATTCGGGCATCTACAAGAGCTACTACATGCTGCAGGAGCCCGTCGACCAGATGCGCGACTTCATCACCGATGCCCTGCGCTCCTCCATCCCCGTCTACACGCTCGATGAGGTCTTTGCCAAGAAGGATGACATCGCCAAGGATGTCAACGCTACCGTTTCCGAGCAGATGGCCGCCTACGGCTTCACCCTCGTGTCGACGCTCATCACCAAAATCGCACTGCCGACCGAGGTGGAGAATTCCATGAACGACATCAACGCCGCCCAGCGCAAGCGCGCTGCGGCACAGGAGCTCGCCGAGGCAGACCGCATCAAGCGCGTCACCGAGGCGACCGCCGAGGCCGAGGCTATGGAAAAGGCGGGCGAGGGCATCGCCAACCAGCGCAAGGCGATCGCGCTGGGCATCAAGGACTCGCTTGAGATTATCCAGGAGACAGGTGTTGGCAACGATGAGGCCAACCAGCTGTTCATGTTTACGCAGTGGACCGAGATGATGACGGAGTTCGCACGTACGGGCAAAAACTCGACGGTCGTGCTGCCGAGCGACTTTTCGCAGTCGGCCTCGATGTTCGAGCAGATGCTGGCCGCCGGCAAAGTTCAAAACGATTCGAAGGAGTAGACGCGCGTGAAATACACCGTCGTTTGCGTCGGTAAGCTCAAGGAGCGCTTTTGGAAGGACGCGTGCGCTGAGTACACCAAGCGCCTAGGTGCCTATGCCAAGGTGGATATCCGCGAGGTGGCCGATATCGACCCGGCTAAGGCGGGCGGCGTGGATGCCGCGCGCGACAAGGAGGGGGCGGCGATTCTTGCCGCCTTGCCATCTCGAGCGCATGTGATCCTGCTGGCTATCGAGGGCAAGGAGCGCTCGAGCGAGGAGTTTTCGGCGAGGCTCGACGATCTTATGCTGCGAGGCAGCAGCGACATTGCCTTTGTAATCGGCGGTTCGGACGGCGTGAGTGATGAGGTGCGCGCCCGCGCCGACGAGATGCTCAGCTTTGGACGCATTACCTTGCCGCATAACCTGGCGCGTGTGGTGCTGCTAGAGCAGATTTACCGCGCCTGCAAGATCAGCCGCGGCGAGCCGTATCACAAATAGGTCGGCAATACGAAACAATGACGTGGGACAATACCTTTCGTTTTGAGGAATGTGGCTGAAAGGACTATGTGATATGAAGATTGGATTTGTCGGTTTTGGCAATATGGCGAGCGCTATGGCAGATGGCTGGATCGCTGCCGGTGTAGCTGCGAGCGATATGTGCGCCTGTGCGGGTCGCTACGACGCGCTGGTTGAGCGCTGTGAGGTGCGTGGGATGGCCGCTTGCCACGATGCCGCTGAGGTTGTCGCCGCATCCGATATCGTGGTTGCTGCGGTCAAGCCGTACATGATCGAGAAGGTATTCGCCCCGCTCAAGGATGCTCTTGCCAAAAAGGTCGTTCTGTCGGTTGCCTGGACCTGGGACAGTGCCAAGTGGGAGCAGGTCCTGCCGGGCGTCGCGCATATCTCGACGGTGCCCAACACGCCGGTTTCGGTGGGCGAGGGTGTCATCGCCTGCGAGAAGTCCTCTACGCTCAACGGCGAGCAGCGTGCTGTTGTGCTCGACCTGCTCGGTAAGCTTGGCGCTGTCGTCGAGCTCGATACGAGCCTGCTGTTTGTGGGCGGCACCGTGGGCGGTTGCGCTCCGGCATTCGTCGCCATGGCGATCGAGGCCCTGGGCGATGCGGCGGTCAAGCACGGTATCCCGCGTGCCGATGCCTATCGCATTGTGAGCCAGATGGTGCTGGGTACGGCAAAGCTGCAGCTTGCAACTGGCCAGCATCCTGCGGCGATGAAGGATGCCGTATGCTCGCCCGGTGGTGCCACCATCAAGGGCGTCGTTGCGCTCGAGGACGCCGGCATGCGCAGCGCCCTGGTCAAGGCAATCGACGCAACCCTCCAGTAAAACCGACCAAAAAAGGGATAGGTTTTATGTTGGCAGGTTTTTCCTGCGGTTTTGTCCTTTTAGCGAAAAGTGCCCCGCAACTGGCTCAATTCCAGTTGCGGGGCACTTGCGTTTGCCCAGATAAAACCGAGCAAAATAAACCTGTCCCTTTTTGGCAGGTTAGTCCCAGAAGCTGTCTTCTTCGTCCTCGGACTTGGGGCCGCGGTCGACATACATCTTATGGGTGCGCTTCTCCATTACAAAGGCAAGAATCGCAAACAGCAGGATGCCGCCGGCGAAAAGGATGGCAAAACCGGTGCGGGTGCCAAACAAAAAGGAAAAAACTGCGTCCATTGGGTGCCTTCTTGCGTAGTTGAGTTGGGTCGTAAACGCTCATAAGTATATACTTGCCCATACATGTACAAGGTTGCAACCTAAATGGAATGTATATCGCCGGAGGATCTAATGCTTGATATCAAGTTTGTTCGCGAGAACCCCGATGCCATCGATGTCGCCATGGCTAACCGCCAGACGTCTTGGGATCGCGAGAAGTTCTTTGAGCTCGATGACGAGCGCCGTGCCGTCATCACCGAGGTCGAGGAGCTTCAAGCCACGCGCAACGCCGAGTCCAAGAAGATCGGCGCCCTGATGAAGGAGGGCAAGAAGGACGAGGCCGAGGCTGCCAAGGAGGCCGTGCGCGCCGTCAACGAAAAGATTGATGGTCTGGCCGAGCGCCGTACCGCTCTTGAGCAGGAGCAGTACGACTTTATGGCTCACCTGCCCAACATCCCTTGCGAGGCCACGCCGTACGGCAAGGACGAGGACGAGAACATCGAGCGCCGCCGCTGGGGCACCCCGCGCGAGTTCGACTTCGACTTTAAGCCGCACTGGGATCTGGGCACCGATTTGGACATCCTTGACTTCGAGCGTGGCAACAAGCTCTCCGGCAGCCGCTTCACCGTTCTCGGTGGCGCCGGCGCCCGCCTGGAGCGCGCCCTTATCAACTTCTTCCTGGACACGCACACGAGCCGTGGCTTCAAGGAGTGGTGGCCGCCCATCGTCGTCAAGCGTCAGACCATGTTCGGCACGGGCCAGCTGCCCAAGTTCGAGGACGACGCCTATCACGTCTCGGGCGACAACTTCCTGATCCCTACCGCCGAGGTCGTGCTCACCAACCTGCACGCCGGTGAGGTCCTTGACGCCGACACCCTGCCGCGCCGCTACACCGCCTTCACCCCCTGCTTCCGCGAGGAGGCCGGTTCCGCCGGTCGCGACACCCGCGGCATCATCCGTCAGCACGAGTTCGACAAGGTCGAGATGGTCAAGTTTGCCAAGCCGGAGGAGTCCGACGAGGAGCTCGAGAGCATGACCGCCGAGGCCGAGTACCTGCTGCAGCAGCTGGGCCTTCCGTATCGCGTGATTAGCCTGTGCACCGGCGACTTGGGCTTCTCCGCCCGTCAGACCTACGACGTCGAGGTCTGGCTGCCGAGCTACAACGCCTACAAGGAGATCAGCTCCTGCTCCAACTGCGGCGACTTCCAGGCCCGTCGCGCCAACATCAAGTATCGCGACCCCGAGAACTTCAAGGGCACGCGCTACCTGCACACCCTCAATGGTTCCGGTCTGCCGGCTGGCCGCACC
>CAUGKA010000170.1 GCA_959599615.1 uncultured Collinsella sp.
GCGAACCTCCAGTCCGGACCGCCCCGCGGTCCAACTTTCTGTCCGCACCCCCTTTGCGGCAGAATGGGGCTTAAACAGGAACTATTTCACCGCAACTGAAGGGGGCTGTCGTGGGCCATCGGGATTCATGTGATGATTTGCGCGAGGTTCGTTGGGGCGTTTTGGGCGCTGGGCACATTTCGCATCGATTTGCATCGTCGCTCAAGGAGGTGGACGGGGCACGGCTTGTGGCTGCCGCCGGTCGCACCCCTTCGCATGTTGAGGGGTTTTGCAGGGCGTTTTCGATTGATGCCGCGCACAGTTATGCCACGGCTGACGGTAGCGGCGATGCGGCTTATGACGCGCTGATTGCCGACCCCGATGTCGACGCAATCTACTTGGCTCTTCCGCATGGCATGCATACGCGTTGGGCCTGTCGCGCGCTGCGCGCCGGAAAGGCCGTGCTGTGCGAAAAGCCGGCCGTTTTGAGTGAGGAAGAGGCTCTCTCGATTTCCTCCGCCTCTCGCGAGCACGGCGTGCTGTTTATGGAGGCGATGAAGAATCGGTTTTGCCCGATGCGCACTCGCGTGAAGGGTTTGCTTGCGTCGGGCGAGCTCGGCTGTATCGTCTCGATCGAAAGCGTGCAAAAACTCGATTATGGTGAGCCCCCTTCGAGTTATCTGCTCGATCCGTTGCAGGGCGGCTGTCTATATGACATGGGCTGCTATGCGGTCGGGTGGTTTGAGGATCTGCTTGCGGGTGCGTGCGATGTTTCGTCTCGTGAAGTTCGCTGGCGTGACGTATTAGGCGGCCGCGTGGATTGGGCCGATGAGATCCATATGAGTGTCGGCGGTATACCCATTCATATGGTGTGCGACGGCAAAGCAGCATATGAAAGCCGCTTAACGATTGCCTGCGAACGGGGTTCGGTGGAAATCGAGCGCCTCCATCGCCCCGAGCTCGCCCATGTGAAGTACTCCGACGGACGAATGCTCGAAATTAATGCCCCGTTTGAGGTCGATGATTTCTACGGCGAAATTCAGCATGCGACGCAGCTCGTCCAGACGGGAGAGCTTGAAAGCCCCGTTATGCCTCTTGCCGCCACGCAGCGCTGCGCGCAGATTATCGATGCGATTCGCTTGACGCTCTAGGCTGCGGTGCTGGTGCTCAGGGGGGGGTCGGCGGACCTTGCCCCTGATGCCCCTTTTTATATCTTGCGGTGGAATACGGTCTGTTTGCGCCAAAATAAGGCACCAATAGACCGTATTTCACCGCAACTGATGAGGGGGAGCTGGAGATGCTGACGATTGGGTGCCATCTTTCGACGACGAAGGGCTATCGAGCAATGGGGGAGACGGCGTTGTCCATTGGTGCCAATACCTTTGCGTTCTTTACGCGCAACCCGCGCGGTGGCAAGGCAAAAGACCTTGACATGGATGACGTGGCGGCTCTGCGCGAGCTTATGGCGCAAAACGACTTTGGACCGCTGGTGGCGCATGCCCCGTATACCTATAACCCCTGCTCCGCTAAGGAGCGAGCGCGCGAGTTTGCCTTGGAGGCTATGGCGGAAGATTTGCAGCGTCTGGAAGCACTGCCCGGCAACTACTACAACTTCCATCCCGGTGCGCATGTGGGACAGGGGGCAGACGCCGGCATTCAGATGATTGTCGACACGCTGTGCCAGGTGATGTTTGAGGGACAGCAGACGACGGTATTGCTCGAGACCATGGCGGGTAAGGGCACCGAGGTGGGCCGTAGCTTTGAAGAGCTGGCGTGCATTATCGAGGGCGTTGCCGCCAAGTGTCCAGAGCTGTCCGATAAGCTGGGCGTTTGTTTGGACACCTGCCATGTGAGCGATGCCGGCTACGACATCATCCATGATCTGGACGGCGTACTCGACGAGTTCGACCGCGTGGTGGGTATCGACCGTTTGCGTGCCGTGCACATCAACGATTCGAAGAACCCCTGTGGCGCCCATAAAGATCGTCACGAGTGCATCGGCAAGGGATACCTTGGCAGCGAGGAGTTTGGCGGCGGTATGCAGGTTATACAGAATATTGTATCGAATAGCCGCTTGCGCGCATTGCCATTCATTTTGGAGACACCGAACGAACTTGCAGGTTATGCGGCTGAAATCAAACTGTTAAGGTCGTTGCAGCAGTAATGACTGTCATAAAGTGGAGTGCTCCATTCACGTTATGGGTTTGTTTCAATCAGTTTTCTAATTGCGGATTCTTCCAAGCGGGTGCATAATAACCCTCAGTTTTTGCAGGCCCCTGAATCACGTGGGGTCATTGGAAGGAGACTGATTATGAAGCTCAAGAAGCTTGGCGCATTTGCCGCCACGGGCGCCATGGCACTCGCCCTCGCACTGACGGGCTGCGGCTCGTCCAACGCCACCTCTGGTTCCGATGCCGGTTCCAGCAGCTCTGACGACGCGAAGGTCGAGAAGGTCGATGGCTCCAAGGAGTACGCGCTCGTCAAGGACGGTACGCTGACCGTCGGCACCTCTGCCGAGTACGCTCCGTTTGAGTACAAGGACGACAACGGCGACTACCAGGGCTTTGACCTTGAGCTCATCAAGGCTATCGGTGACAAGCTTGGTCTGGATGTCGAGTACGTCAACAACGACTTCGACACGCTCGTCCCCGGCGTTGCTTCGGGCGCCAAGTATGACGTTTCCATCGCGGCTATCACCGACACGCCCGAGCGTGAGAAGGAAGTCGCTTTCTCCGATTCCTACTACATGGACGATCAGGCTATCGTGACCAAGGTCGATAACACCGACATCACGGCCGACAACTACAGCGAGAAGCTCAACAACGCCGACGCTACCATCATCGTCCAGTCTGGATCGACCGCCGAGGCCTTTGCCCAGGAGAACTTCCCCAAGGCCAAGATCGTCCCCTACAAGGACGCCACCGAGTGCTTCAGCGCCCTGCAGTCCGATAAGGGCGATGCCGTAGTCACCAACCGCTCCGTTGCCAGCCAGCTGACCGCCGAGCAGTTCAACACCTGCCAGACCATCAAGCAGGTCAGCACCGGCGAGGAGTACGCCATCGCCATCAACCAGGGCAACACCAAGCTCAAGGACGACATCAACCAGGCCATCAAGGACCTGACCGACGACGGTACCGTTGACGCCCTCATGGCTAAGTACAACATCAAGTAAAATAGTCACTTGATTGCGCGCGGGCCCTTTCCGTTTTGCGGAGAGGGCCTTTGCGTTTCTTGAATGGGCGTCATCCCGCCCCGTTATGTCGGCAACTTAAACGTTAGGAGCCACCTTGTCTCGATTGAACCAAGGAGCCATGGGCAAGAGCCATCCACTGCCCTCGATGCTCCAAAAGCTGGCCTGTGCCCTGGCTGTGGCGCTCGCCCTGGTATGCGCGGGGGCCTGCGTGCCCTCGACTGCTCAGGCACTTGAGACCGCAAAGATCACCGCCCGACCCAATACCGGTTCGGGTAGCGACGTGGTCGGTGGCACCGAGACTCGTATCACCTGGGAGGTCCAGGCCGATGCCGATGAGGAGCTGAGCGGTCTTTCGCTGACGTTTGTCGATGGCACGACCTTTGGTGCGGACGACACGCGTCTGACGATGCTCTCGGGCGATGACCTTATGGACCGTACGCCCATGAAGCCCACGTGCAAGGTCGATGGTCAGACGCTCAAGATCGATTTTGGTGAGACGGCGCCCGCCGGCGGTTATTTCCGTGTCGAGGTCTACGGCGTGACCTTCCCCGTCGAGGGCGGCGACGAGGCCTTTAGCGGCACCTACACTTTGGCCGATGGTTCGACCAAGAAGATCTCCAAGATTCCGTCGGTGGAGATCAAGGGCGTGACGGCATTCGATAACTTCCTGGCCGACCTTAAGGAGCAGCCGTGGGTCGAGGCATGGAATTCCAACATGTTCCTTCGCCTGTTCCTGAACCCGGTCATTTTGGTCCAGAGCCTGCCGATCGTCTTCAAAGGCTTCCTCATGTCGCTCTCGATCGTGCTCGTGGCGTTT
>CAUGKA010000171.1 GCA_959599615.1 uncultured Collinsella sp.
AAACGACATGCATCCGGCTCCGCCGTCGCCGCCGCACACGTTAATGCGGCTGATATCGGTGAACTGTGACAACAGAATCGCCTCCTACAAAAAGAGGGAGACCCTTGAATCCTAAAACTCAAGTGCCTCCCACATATGTGCTCTATGAAGGGTAAATTACGCGTTCGCGAGCGGGCGTACGCTGACCCTGTGCTTGATACCCTTGTGGAACTCAACGGTACCGTCGACCAGCGCGAACAGCGTGTCGTCCTTGCCACGGCCAACGTTCTCACCCGGGTGGATGTGCGTGCCGTGCTGACGGACGAGAATCGTGCCCGTGGTTACCGTCTGGCCGGCATAGCGCTTCGTGCCAAGGCGCTGACCGCGGGAGTCACGGCCATTACGGGAGGAACCGAGTCCTTTTTTGTGTGCCATTGTGTATACCTACTCTTTCGTTACGAGTGTAATCTACTCGGCGACGGGAGCCTCGGCAACAGCCTCGGCCTCTGCCTTGACAGCCTTCTTGGCGCGGGACGTAGCCTGGACCTTCACGATCTTCAGCTTGGTGAGCTGCTGACGGTGACCCTTCAGACGACGATAGCGCTTACGCTTGTGGAACTTGAAGACCAGCTGCTTCTCGCCCTTGAACTGCTCAACGATCTGAGCGGTAACCTTGGCCTTGGCCAGCTTGTCGGGATCGGTGACGATCTTCTTACCATCGTTGAGGAAGATGACCGGCAGGGTGACCTTGTCGCCCTCATTGCCCTCGATCTTCTCGACGGTGATGACATCGTCGGTGGCGACCTTGTACTGCTTGCCGCCCGTGTTAACGATTGCGTACATGTTTACTTGCCCTTCATGCATCAGTTAGTGCAACAGCCGAATATAGTAGCAGGCGAAAATACCCCCGTCAACGAGTATGTGGAGCAAATCCACAAGTTCGCACAGGTATGGGGCTGACGAGTCGGCCCTCGTCGTCCTCGCATGCTTGATTCTGACGCTCGACATCGTAGGAGCAGATGGTCACGAGGTCTTGCATACCGGTGGAAACAATAGGTGCATCCACGCCCGGGGTCAAGCCCTGCAACAAAACATCAGCAGCAGAAAGCAAAATTTCCGGACGCATGGAGCCCTCGTTGTCGGCATGGGTGTCGAGCATGAGCACCAAATGGTCCGGGCGCTCCCCCGCCGTGAGCTCATAGCCCACGAGCGTGTGATCCAAATCCAAGCGCTTGCTCTTTTTGCCGCGCGCGTAGTCGATGCCATGGTCCGCGCGCAGCGTGTCGATCGCACGACGCACCTCGTCGGTGCTTACGGGCGCCTCGGGATCCAAGTGCAGGTCGATGCGATACGACAGACGCGTGAGTTGCGCCGTCAACGCCGGCGTGCGCACGTCGATATACGCCGCCTCGATGGGCGCCAGATCGGCCGGAGACGCCGCAGCCAGGCGCCCAAACGCCTCGTCGAGCGCCACGAACTCGGTCATAAACAGGTCATACCACTCGCAGATCGACGACGTACCCACCGGTAGCGCCGAAGAGAAGCCCACTCGCATGTGCGGAGAGAAGCCCTGCGTGACGGCATAGGGAAGTCCCGCACGGCGCACGATGCGCTCAATGGTATGGATTACTTCGAGATGGCCCAGGTACTTAAGGCGATCGCGCTTGCCATAGCGAACACGAAGTCTAAAGAGCGTGGGGTTGTCGGTCAGGCGCTCACTCATGCGCGATCACCCATCAATACATTCTTGGCGTGGAGCGTGGGGCAGATTCCGCAGCCGGTGCACGACGTGCGAGTGCAGTCGGGAGTCGTGACACCCTCGAGCGAGCGACGGTACTCGCGCTCGAGGAAGCCGCGCGTGCAGCCGGGGCTCACATGCTCCCACGGCAGACGCCAGTCCAACTCATAGGGCAGGTGCACAAGCTCATTGAGGTCGATGCCGTTTTTGGCAGCAGCCTCCTTCCAGTTATCGAGCGAGAAATGCTCTACCCAGGCGTCAAAGCGAGACCCCAAGCGCCAAGCATCGATGATGACGGGCGTCATGTCACGACCGGCGCGGGAGAGCGCGGCCTCGATGAGCGAGGTCTCGGCATCGTGGTAATGCACGCGGACGGCACGGTTGCGAACGCTCGTGATAAGCAGCTTCTGGCGACGCTTGACGTCGTCGTAGTCGAGCTGCGGGCACCACTGGAACGGCGTGGCAGCCTTGGGAATAAAGACCGAAACCGAGATCGACACCGAGATCGAGCCGCGACGAGCCTTGGGCACCACGGAACGACCGAGCTCCAGCACGTGATCGGCCAGATTGGCGATGGCCACGATGTCCTCGTCGCGCTCGCCGGGAAGGCCCATCATAAAGTAGAGCTTCATGCGGTTCCAGCCGGCCTCGAAGGCCGCCTTGGCCGCACGGTCCAGGTCCTCCTCGGTCACGTTCTTGTTAATGATGTCGCGCATGCGCTGGCTGCCGGCCTCGGGCGCGAACGTCAGGCCGCCCTTCTTTTCGCCGGCGACCGACTCGGCCATATCCACGCCAAACGAATCCAGGCGCTGCGACGGAATAGACACGCGAATACCCGTATCCTCCAGGCGACGGTTGAGCCTGCCGAGCACGTCGCGAATGCAGGAGTGGTCGGTCGTGGAGAGCGAGGTCAGCGACACCTCGTCATAGCCGGTCTTTTCCAGACCCTGAATCACCGACGAGACGATCTGGTCGGCCGAGCGCTCGCGCACCGGGCGATACGTCATGCCGGCCTGGCAAAAACGACAGCCGCGGGCGCAGCCACGCAGGATCTCAATAGACAGGCGGTCGTGAACCAGCTGCGCATAGGGCACGCACGACTGCGACAGCGGATTCGTGGCACCAAAGTCCTCGACGACGCGCTTGTAGACCACGGTCGGCGCATCCTTGCCCTCGCGCGGAACGGTGTAGCCATGCGGCGAGCAGGGCTCGTCGTGACGAACCTCATAGAGCGACGGCACGTAGTTGCCGGCAATGGATGCGAGCTGCTCAACAATCTGCGCGCGCGGGACTCCTTCGTCACGCAGGCGGCGATGCAGCTGGCAGGTCTCGAGCAGCGATTCCTCGCCCTCGCCGATGAGGATGGCATCGAAGAAGGCCGCGTACGGCTCGGGGTTGTACACCGAAGGACCACCGGCGATGATAATGGGGTCGTACTCGGTGCGGTCCGCCGCCAACAGCGGAATGCCAGCGAGATCGAGTGCCTCGAGGAAGTTCGTCACCGCCATCTCGTGCGGCACATGCAGACCGACGATATCAAACGAAGCGACCGGCGCTGCACCCTCGAGCGAGAGCAGCGGAATACCCGCCTCGCGCATGGCGTCACCCATATCGGGCCACGGCACATAGCCACGCTCGCAGGAGATGCCCTCGGCCTGGTTAAGGATGTTGTAGAGGATGGCGATGCCCTGGTTGGGCAGACCAACCTCGTACACATCCGGGTAGATCAGGCAGCAACGGTAGTCGGCATCGGCCTTTGAAAGCGTGCCCCACTCGTGATCGATATAGCGACTCGGCTTTTCGACCTTGGCGAGCAGCGGCTCAATTAAATGAAAACAGTCTTGATACGGAACGCGCAACGGAAAACCCCTAAGCAGCGAGATCGGACGCGTCTTGGTAGGACGCCATAGGACGGGTAGCGCCCGCGACCGTGGTCACCAGATCGCGAACGCGGGAGAATGTGGCAGTGACCACCTCGTTGGCACGGCTGTAGTCGACATCGCGCTCGTAGAGCGAAACGAGCGCACGGCCCATGCCATAAGTGCCCGCGGCAGCAGTGAGCGCCTTGACGGCAAACCCAATATGCGGCGTCTGCTTGACGAGCGCACGGGTGACCGCGCGGATCACAAGACCGCCGGCAAGCACGCCCGCGACCTCGTAGCCGCGCTCAGGCTTAATGCCGCGTCCAAAGACGGCAGCGAGCTCAAAGAGCATGCCCACCTGCGCCAGCGCCATAACGGGATAATCGGCGCCCGGCA
>CAUGKA010000172.1 GCA_959599615.1 uncultured Collinsella sp.
AGATCCACTTTGGCGAGCTGGGCAACCTGAGCTTTTTGCGCCCCAACTACGCCCGCGCCGTCGCGGACGTGGTGAAGGAGCTGGGCGGCAAGCCCTTCCTCACCGACTGCAACACGCTCTATGTGGGCAGCCGCAAAAACGCGCTCGAGCACATCGACACCGCCTACCAGAACGGCTTTACCCCGTACGCCACAGGCTGCCAGATCATCATCGCCGACGGCCTCAAGGGTACCGACGAGGCGCTCGTCCCGGTCGAGGGCGGTGAGTATGTGCGCGAGGCAAAGATCGGTCAGGCGCTCATGGATGCCGATATCGTGATCAGCCTCACCCACTTTAAGGGCCATGAGCAGGCCGGTTTTGGCGGCGCCATGAAGAACCTGGGCATGGGCGGCGGCAGTCGTGCTGGCAAGATGGAACAACATGCCGCCGGCAAGCCGAGCGTCGATACCACCAACTGCGTAGGTTGCCGTGCCTGCGAAAAGATCTGTGCGCACAACGCCATCACGTTTGACGACACGCGCGAGCGCGAGCTTGCCAACGGCAGCACCCGCACGGTTCGCGTGGCTGCCATCGACCACGATCGCTGCGTGGGCTGCGGACGCTGCATTGCGGCGTGCAACCAGGACTGCATCAAGCCCGACTATGATGCCGCGGCCGACGTACTCAACTACAAGATCGCCGAGTACACCAAGGCCATCGTCGACGGCCGCCCGAGCTTCCACATCTCGCTCGCCATGGACATCAGCCCCAACTGCGACTGCCATCCCGAGAATGACACGCCCATCGTCAACGACATCGGCATGTTCGCGAGCTTCGACCCGGTCGCCATCGACCAGGCCTGCGCCGACGCCGTCCTGGCATCCGAGCCGCTGCCTAACACCGAGCTTACCGACAGCGCGGCCAAGATGGAGCATAATCACGAGCATCTGGAGGGCGAGCAGGCCAAGGATCCCTTCTGCATCACGCATCCCGACACCGACTGGCGCGCGTGCATCGCGCATGCCGAGAAGATCGGCCTGGGCACGAGCAAGTACGAGCTCATCGAGGTCAAATAGCACCTAGTTATTGGACATATCAAGCGCATTCGTGGCTTAATTCAAGCAAAATCCGCCCGCGAGCACAGCGCTCGCGGGCGGATTTTCGGAAGTGCTAGGGGTCAGATAGACCAGTAAACCGTACTATTTGCCTAAAAATACTCGTCGAGGAAGTCGTCGACCGTGTTCCAGTAGAGCTCGGGGTTAACTTGCGCACTCTTGGCGTGGGTGGCGCCATGGATGGTGAGCTTTTGCTTGACCTTGCTGGCGCACGCGTCGTAGTTTTGGTCGAGCATGTCGTACGGCACAAAGGTGTCCTGGTCGCCGTGGATAAACAGCATGGGAACCGTCGCGTGTTTGAGTTGCTCCACACTGCTCGCCTTATGAAAGTCGTAGCCCGCGCGCACGTTGCACACCAAGTTTGCTACATCGAGCAAGGGAAAGCTGGGCAGCCCGAACACGTCCTTGAGCTGCAGAGAAAACTCGTCCCAAACACTCGTATAACCACAGTCCTCGATAATGCATTTCACGTTTGCGGGCAGAGATTCCCCCGCGACGTCCATGGCGGTTGCCGCACCCATCGACTCGCCAAAGACCAGGATGCGCGCCTCGGGGTCAGCCTGAACGATCCGCCCAATCCATGCAACGACATCGAGCCGCTCGGGCCAACCCATGCCGATATAGTCGCCGCCGGAGCGCTCGTGGGCGCGGGCGGCGGGTGCGAGTACGTTCATGCCGCGGTCGTGGAATCGTTTGACGTATCGGGCCATGCCGATGGGCTCATCGGTGTATCCGTGTAGGCAGATAGCGTAATTGTGCGTGCTCTCTGGGGCGGCAAAATACCAAGCGGCAAGTTCGGTTCCGTCATCTGCGGTGAGGCTGCTGCTCTCGCGGTTCTCTTTAAACCATGCCCGCGCCTCGGTTCCCTCGGCATCCGGCTGCTCACTTTCTTTGTCGTCCTTGCCGTCCTGCATCATCTTCATGGTGTATGGCGCGCGGGGATTCAGCGCGAAGTCAAACAGAAAGTTGCCGGCAAATCCGAGCAGCACAATGACAACCACCAGTGCAACGATGCCGGCTATCTTGAGCTTTCGATGGGAATGTTCGTTTTGAGCCATGCGGTATTCTCCTATAAGATGTTAATACATCAACATTTAAAACAAGCGCATTATGGATGTTCGCCGTTGATGCGTCAACAAGCAAAGAATGGGTAAACAAAGGGTCACGTATGGTGCAAATTTCGCACGTACCCAGACGCTTTGATATAGTGTTGAGAACTCTTTACATTGGAGGATGTAACCGGCATGTCCGATTCGAGCGACAGTTCCAAGCCGCGACCCAAGATCGCGGCCGTTCCGCACTACACGGTGGGCGAGGAGATCATGAACTCCGTCACCCATGGTGTCGGCTGCTTGCTGGGTATCGCGGGTCTGGTGCTCCTGATCGTATTCGCTGCACTGCGCGGCGGTGGCCCGGCCCACATGGCCGCGGCAATTGTCTATGGCGTCAGCATCATCCTCGAGTACCTAGCCTCCACGCTCTACCATGCGATTCAACCCGCGCGCGCCAAGCGCGTGTTCCGCATCATCGACCACAGCTGCATCTACCTGCTCATAGCCGGCAGCTATACGCCGTTTTGCCTCATCACGCTCGCAAACGACGGCGGCGCTGTGCTGTTCTTTGCCGTATGGGCCATCGCCATTATCGGCATCGCCCTCGAGTGCTTTATGCGCGAGCGTCAACCGCACTGGGTAAGCGGCCTGGTCTACCTGCTGATGGGCTGGCTCGTTGTCTTTAAGCTGCCCGAACTTGTGGCGCTGCTCAACCCCGTGGCACTTGCCCTACTCGCCGTCGGCGGCGTGTGCTACACCGCGGGCGTGCCGTTCTATATCGCCAAAAACGTGCGCTATCTGCACAGTGTTTTCCACTTGTGGGTGCTCGCCGGCAGCATCTTCCAGTTCATGGCGGTGATCCTCTTCGTAATCTAGCGACCGCGCCCACGGCCCCGCTCGCACGGGCGACCGGCGCAATTGCCCTATCCGTCACCTACGCTTACTACCCAACGTCCCGAATCTTGGAGGTTCGAGAAACTCCCGATGGACATAACCATCTCCCTTATTACCACGCTCGTTTTAACGCTTATCAACGGCTACTTCTCCATGTCCGAGATGGCTCTCACCACGGCTAAGCGCGCCGTGCTGGAGCACGATGCCGAGGAGGGCGATAAGCGCGCCGAGCGCGCCGTCCAGCTCGCCGCCGACTCCGACCAACTGCTCGCCACCATCCAGGTCGCCATCACGCTCGTGGGCTTCGCCTCGTCTGCCGTCGCCTCGACGAGCCTGTCCGACCCGCTCGCCACGTGGCTCATGAGCTTTGGCATCGCGCCGCTCTCCGCCATCGCGCGCGGCCTGGCGCCGGTCATCATTACCGTCGCCGTCGCCTTCGTATCCATCGTGATCGGCGAGCTCGTGCCCAAGCGCATCGGCCTTGCTAACGCCGAGGGCGTATCCAAGCAGGTCGTGGGACCGCTCTCCGTATTCCAAAAGATCGCCCGCCCGCTCGTGTGGCTGACCGGTGCCTGCTCCGACGGCCTGGCCCGCATCCTGCGCATCAAGAGCGCCGACGACCGCCAGAACGTCTCGGAGGAAGAGATCAAGTACATGGTCTCGGAGCAGGACGACCTGCTCGACGAGGAAAAGCGCATGATCCACGAGATCTTCGACCTGGGCGACACCGTTGCCCGCGAGGTCATGGTGCCGCGCGTGGACACCACCATGTGCGAGGATGACGAGACGGTCGCCGACGTGCTGTCCACCATGCGCCAGACCGGCTTTAGCCGCATCCCCGTCTATCACGAGGATCCCGACAACGTCGCCGGCATCGCGCACATCAAGGACCTGATCCAGCCTTCGCTCGATGGCAAGGGCGACCAGCCT